>JBGTMR010000210.1:0-15513 GCA_041743485.1 Pyrinomonadaceae bacterium | reverse complement strand
GTATTGCCAGCCCAGCGCAGAGAAGTCGTGGGATTCGCGTTCTGAACGGTGTAAGCCGCAACCGAATTGTACGGGTGCGACGAAGGTGCGACGTTTAGCATTAGCAGGGAACACAGAATTGCGAGGACGAAGCGCAGTGCGGGAACGCTTAACGGATGATGCATATAAAAACCTTTGCGTGCGAAACAAGATGGTGGTGGATGTGACGTGACGAGGGGAAGGAAGCTTCGGGCGGAAGCAGCGCATAGTTTCGGAGAATCGAATCTCTCCGAACCCGCTTTGAAGCTTAACACACACCATAAACCGAATGGAATAGGGTAATTAAAATTTGTTAAACAAAATGGCGAAAAAGAAATCAACCGCCGGTAAGATTGTATTTTGAGTGTATATGGATGCAAAGAACGAGTTGAGTTTTTAATTTACATTTGGTGCTTCGTTGATGGTGCCGTGATTTCGGGGAAACTGCCAGCTATCGGGTTGTTCGACGAACGGCAAAGCGGCGATTTTCTCTAAGGTCACATCGTCAGGTGTACGAAAGGCGGGAACGCCGATGACGGTGATGATGGCTGTATCTTGCGTTACGTCGCGGCGCAATGTGCCGTGCAGCCAGTCCCAGACGGTCAGCCCGCTTGACCAGTTCGAGTCGGTCTCTTCGCGCCGTATTGAATGATGCGTTTCGTGCAGACGCGGCGTGACGATGACGCGGCTCAACTTTTGTTCCCACGCGAGGGGCAGTTCGACGTTTGAATGATGAAACAAGACGGACGGCAGAAGCAGAGTTTGCCATGCCGTGAATGAGAGCGGCGAGACGCCGATGATTCTGATTTGGGCGAGGCGGAACAAGACCGAGATTAAAAGTTCAGCCGAGTGGAAGCGGATTCCGGTCGAAGCATCCATGTCGAGGTCAACGTGATGGACAAGGTGTATGCGCCACAGAGCGGGTACGCGATGCGTCAGATAATGCCAAATATATAAAGTGTAATCGAGCAGTAAAACCGCGAACGTGGTTTCCAGCGCGCGGGGAAGTTTGAGTTGTTTGAGCAAGCCTTGATGTCGGTGTTCAACCCTTTGAGCGAGTCGCATCGCAAAGGGACGCTCGACAATTTGTGTGACGACGAGGGCGGCGGAAGCGACGGTTAGATTACGCACGTTTCGCACAAGTTTGGGTTCGACTTGGGCGGAGCGCAAAGGGCGACGGTATTCCAAGATGACGAGGGCGGCGAATGTGCCGACGGTTAATGCCGCACCAATCCACGACGGCACGATGCGGGCTTTTTTTGATTCAGGTTGACGCTTCGTGGTCATTCGTGGTGAAAGGTTGTTTGAAAAGTTAAGGCTTGACGGGAGACGCTTTTGGCGACTGATTCGGAGTTGGCGAAGCGTTCGGGGTGGAGTTTGAGTTTCCGGTTGATTGCCGGTTTTCGTTTTTTCCGGTTTTCGTTTTTTCGAGTTGTTCGAGATATTTCAGTGAAGCCGTTTGCCGCTTCAAATCGGCTTCGGCTTTTTCCAGTAAATCGCGCACACGGTAGTTTTCCGAATCGCGTTCGAGTGCTTCTTTGAGTTCGGCGACGGCTTCTTTATACTGCGCGACTTTGCTGTGCGCGAAACCGAGTTCGTAATGCTTCGCGGCATCAGCTTCGTCAAGTTTGACCGCTTGCTTGAGGGCTTTGATGCTCTCGTCGTAGTCGCCTAACTTGCCCTGCGCGATGCCGAGATTGAAATGGGCTTCGGCGTTTTTTGAATCTTGGCGGACGAGTTTTTCGCAACGTTCGACGGCTTGCTCGTAAGCTTCGGTGGCGGCTTCGCGCTCACCCAGAACGGCGTAGGCGTTGCCGAGTTTGATGTGAGCTTCGGCGAAGTCGGGTTCGAGTGTGACGGCTTGTTTGAAAGCTTCGGCGGCGCGGGCATCATCGCCGTTCTGAAAGGCACGCACGCCGAGTTCAAAGAATCCGCGTGCATCGCTTGGCGGCGGCGCATCACTCGTCACGACGGCGGGCGTCGCTTCGGTGATGAGATTTGCGGAAGGCGCGGGGTCGGTTTCCCCTTGCGGCACGGTGGACGATGAACACGCGACTTGGCACACTAGAGCGCATAAAAATATGATGGCTTGAAATTGAAACTTCATAAAAGATTTTTCCACGCGCGGGTTGAAGAAACGCGCATATCATAACCTAACGTGAGTTCGATATAAGAAGCGGCAAAGTTTTTATCCACGAAACACACGAAACAATACGAACCACAATACGAACCAAGGCGGTTCTTTAATGTTCCTACTTCGCGTTGTTTCGTGTGTTTCGTGGATAAAAACTTTCTTACTCTTACGTTGCGCCGCACGTTAAATTAAGGACAACACCAAGAAAAACATGAGTACCCAACCGAACAAAATTATTTACTCGATGGTCGGCGTCAGCAAGCACCATGACAAACGCCCTATCTTCAAAGACATTTATCTCTCCTATTTTTACGGCGCGAAAATCGGCGTTCTCGGTTTGAACGGTTCGGGCAAATCATCCTTGCTTCGGATTCTCGCTGGAGTGGACAAAGATTTTACCGGCGAAACCGTCGTTTCACCCGGTCATACAATCGGCTTTCTCGAACAAGAACCGCGACTTGATGATACGAAAACCGTGCGTGAAATCGTCGAACAGGGCGTGCAGGAAACGGTTGACTTGCTGAAAGAGTACGACGAAATCAACGCTAAGTTCGGTGAGCCGCTTGACGACGACGCGATGAATAAACTGCTCCAGCGTCAAGGCACGGTGCAGGACAAACTCGACGCGGCGGATGCTTGGCAACTCGATTCGCAACTTGAGATGGCGATGGAAGCCTTGAGGTGTCCGCCGGGTGAAACGCCGATAAAAGTTTTGTCCGGCGGTGAACGTCGCCGCGTCGCTTTGTGTCGTCTGTTATTACAGAAGCCCGACATTTTACTGCTCGATGAACCGACGAACCACCTTGATGCGGAATCGGTGCAGTGGCTTGAGCGGCACTTGCAGGAATACAAAGGCACGGTCATCGCCGTGACGCATGACCGTTACTTTCTCGATAACGTCGCGGGCTGGATTTTGGAATTGGACAAAGGGCGCGGCATCCCGTGGCAAGGGAATTATTCGAGTTGGTTGGAGCAGAAACAAATCCGTCTAGGTCAGGAAGAACAGAAGGAATCCGAACGCCAGCGCACCTTGGGGCGCGAACTCGAATGGATTCGCATGTCACCGAAAGGGCGTCACGCGAAATCGAAAGCCCGCATCAATTCTTATGAGGAACTGTTGAAGAACGCCACCGATAAAGGCATCGCGGAGACACTGGAAATCTTCATCCCGCCGGGTGCGCGTTTGGGCGACATCGTGATTGAAGCCCAGGACGTGACGAAGGCTTACGGCGAACGTGTGCTGGTCGAAGGCATGAACTTCCGCCTTCCGCCGGGCGGCATCGTCGGCATCATCGGCGCGAACGGGGCGGGGAAAACAACCCTGTTCCGCATGATTACACGACAAGAACAGCCTGATGCCGGAACGATTAGACTCGGCGACACGGTGACTATCGGCTACGTTGACCAGAGCCGCGACGCATTGGACGCGAATAAAAACGTGTGGGAGGAAATTTCCGACGGGCTTGATGTGATTCAACTCGGAGCGCGCCAGATTCAATCGCGGGCTTACGTTTCACGCTTCAACTTTTCCGGCTCCGACCAGCAAAAGAAAGTCGGCACGCTCTCCGGCGGCGAACGCAACCGCGTACACCTCGCCAAGATGTTGAAGGCGGGCGCGAATGTTTTGCTGCTCGACGAACCGACGAATGACCTCGATGTCAACACGATGCGCGCCCTTGAGGAAGCACTGGAAAACTTCGCCGGATGCGCCGTCGTCATCTCGCACGACCGCTGGTTTCTCGACCGCGTAGCGACGCACATTCTCGCATTTGAAGGCGAAAGCCGCGTCGTGTGGTATGAGGGAAATTATTCGGAATACGAAGCCGACCGTCGCGCCCGTCTCGGCGCGGACGCCGACCAACCGCACCGCATTAAGTATCGTCAGTTGACGAGAAACTAGGCACTCCGTAAATAAAAATACTCTCGTGAAAGTGGTCAGTGGTCAGTGAAAACTGTTGGCTCATCGCTCACGCTGATTACTGGGACACGAGAGGCGACATAAGTAGTGTTATCAGATGCGGATAGCCGCCTTACTTGCGAACAATAAGGCGGCTATCCGTTTTCGCTTTTCTACGATGCCGTTATTTTACGGGTGCGACCTTCAGTAGATTTTTGATGCCCTTGGCGTCCTTTGCTTGACCTGCAAGTTGCGCGGCGCGCGCCTTTTTCGCTTCGCCAGTGACGCTACCGGATAAAGTCACGACGCCGTTTTTAACGTCAACGGTGATGTTCTCGTTCTTCAATTCGGCATCATCATTCAACGCACCGCGTGCCGCCGTGAAGACGAAAAAGTCTTGCGCTCCTGAACTACTGACCGTTGCCGGAGGCGGAGTACCGGTTGTTTTGGGATTTGGCGATTGGCTCATTGCAGACGGATTGGTTGACACTGGAGTCGTGTTGTCCGGCATAGCGGTGACAACAGGCGTCGCGGCAGGGGCGGAAGCCGTCAAAGACGGCGGCGTTGACGATGCGTCCGGGTTTATGGCGGGAGTCGGATTGCCGGTTGCGGTGTTGCCCTGTGTGCTGGCGGTTGACGACGTGTCGCTTTGAGTGCAAGCCGATGCGAACAGGCTGCAAGTCAATGTCAAAACAAGTAGTGCTTTAAGTTTAGTGTCGGTCATTTATCTTCCTCTAATTTTGATGGATATTTATGCGTAGTTTGCCACTCGATATTTTTATTCGACGCACTCGCGCAGGTTACGACACACGGCGCGCACATCAGAGCGCGTTAACCCCGCCCATGTCGGCAAACACAAACCGCGCGGCGCGATTGACTCGGCGGTCGGTAAATTCACAGGCGATGCCGAACTTTCGATATAAGGCGGCAGGGTATGCACCGGATAAAACAGCGGGCGCGTTTCGATTCCGCGCAGGTATAATTTAGCGATCAAATCATCGCGCACCACAGAACACCCTTCGTCAAGCAGAACGGCGACTAACCATTGTGCATGGCGCGCCCAATCGGGTGCGAATTGCAGGGTAATGCCGTGCATGTCGTCAAGTTCTTCGCTGTACCAAGCAGCGACTTCGTGTCGTCGCATAATATGCCAATCGGCGCGCTCCAACTGCGCGAGACCAATCGCGGCGGGCAGATTCATCATCCTGTAATTGTAGCCGATGACGGGAAACCAGTAACGTCGCGTCAAATCCATGCCTTGCCCGCGCATCAACCGCGCGTGCGCCGCCAGCGCATCGTCGTCGGTCACAACCATGCCGCCTTCGCCGGTCGCTATAATCTTGTTGCCGTAAAAACTAAATGCCGCAATGTCACCGAGACCGCCGACGGGTCGCCCTTTGTACAGCGCGCCATGAGCTTCGGCAGCGTCTTCGAGGACAAATAGTTTATGACGCTCCGCCACCTTGCGAATCGCTTCCATGTCAGCCGGAAGCCCGTACAAGTGGACGGCGATGATGCCTTTCGTGCGCGGCGTGATAAGTGATTCAAGTTGCGCCGCATCCAAATTCCATGTATCCGGTTCGACATCAACGAAGACGGGACGCGCCCCGCAATACGTCACCGCATTAGCAGTAGCGACGAAAGTTAAAGTCGGCACAATCACTTCATCATCGCGCCCGACGCCCAGAGCGAGCAACGCGAGATGAAGCGCGACCGTGCCGTTACAGCACGCGACGGCATGGCGCACCTGACAGAATTCCGCAAACCGATTTTCAAAAAGTTCGATGTATTTGCCGCTCGAAGAAATCCAACCGGAATCCATGCAATCAAGCACATATTCCCGCTCGTTACCGGCGAAAACCGGAGCCGCAATCGGAATTAAATCCCCTGTGGCGGGTTGCAGTTGCGGCTGCATATCCGGCTGGTTGTTTTGAACGCGGTGCGCCCCGTCGTTTCTGTTTTGAATCGTAATTTCTCGCTTTGTGGTTGGCATTACCTAGGAGTTACGCAGTTGAACCGATTTTGGATGACTTACTGTTAGACTTTGAGTCGCCGTGGATCGCGCATCCAGTCCCACTCAAGTAAGCGTTGTTCCTCGTCATTCAAGCGGCGACCCGCCGCACGCCGATAGACGGCGCGATAAGCGCGTGCCGTGCGCTCCAAACTGAAATCGCGCAAGCGTCGGCTGCCCCGTTCAATCAAATCTTTTCGCAATCCCGCGTCCGTGTGCATCAGCTTGAGCGCGTCTGCGAGCGATGCGACGCTGAGAGGATCAAACAACAGCGCGGCGTCGGCTACCTGCTCCGGCAGCGAGGTGACGGCAGAGCAAGCGACTGGAACATCACACTGCCATGCCTCGAAAATCGGCGCGCTGGCGGCTTCAAACAACGTGGGAATGATGACGAACTGCGCTAAACGGTAAAGCGCGATTAACTCTGTTCTTGATACAGCACCGGGAAAAAGGACTTGATTTTGTAATTCCAAAGACGCTACTCGCTCCTGAAGCACAGGGTAAAACTCGTTGCGCGGACCGCTGCAAACCACTTTCAGCGATTGCCCGTGAGTGTCTCGCAAGTGCGCGACGGCATCAAGCAAGCGCAGGTGGTTTTTGTATTCATGCGTTGCCGCCGGATAGAGCGCGAACGGTTGATGGAGTTCGTACTTGTCGCGCACACCCCTGATGTACTCGGCGGGCAATACAACTTCGTCATATAGCGATGCCGCCCACGGAATGACTTGCACTTTGCCGGCTTCGGTTCCGTAGTGACGAATGATGTCTTGTTTAATCCATTCGGAAGCGGCAATCACGGTTTCGCTATGGTGGCAACCGGCACGAAAAATCCGTTCGCGTCCCTCGATTATGTCCGGCGGGTACAACTGCGGAAAGCGAAGGTGAAGCAAGTCGTGCGGATTATACACGCTCGGAATGTTTAGTTGAGCGAATGCTTGATACGGAAAATGAATCACATCGCAGTTCAACCGTTCAAAATAGCGTGGCGAACCGGGAACACGCAACCAGCTATCTTTGTTATTCGCGTGGCGCGGCGGGGTGAGTTTATGCAAATTGCGAAAGACCGGACGCAAAGGGCGACGCAAAGGACTCAGCGACTTTCGTAGGGCGTGCCAGTATAGATGCCGTCGCTTATCGGGCATCGCGCCGCGCACGATTTGTTGCGTTCCGCTTGTGTATTGCCGCAACCACTTCGGTGTTTGCCACGGAGCAAGAATTAAGTATTCCTCCGCTCCACCGTCAATTAAGCTTAATTTGCCAAGTACCGAAATCAGATTAACGACTGCCGTTTGTACACCGCCGATATTGCTTTCAAACAGCGTTTGCGCGTTGATAGCGATGCGAAGCGGCTTAATCATGTTTTGCAAAATCAGTCAAACGGTGACGGGGCTGCGAGTCGTCGCCACTAAGCTTCAAAGGTCGAAGATGCCGACGAAAAATCAGGTTTCCGGTGTCGGCTTCGACTCCGATTTGGATGTCGTTAAGGGGTGGCGCGATTCTCTCTCATCACCGCGCGTCAATCAAGAGCATTTCCGCCGCGTCCTTCTGGAAGTGCAAAAAATAGTTATTGGCGAAGGCAGTCGAAGCGCAGTGCTTGGTGACGATGCGACGCAGACGCGCCTCAAGCGGCGCGGTTAGTCTGCGTCGTACACGCGCGGCGATTCGGCGTCCGCCGCTCTGGTCAAAGTAAATTCCCGGACGCAATAGAAACGGGTAGTGTTGAATTTTGAGTAATAACCAAACCGGGTCGAAGCGATTCTCCAGCCAATATACGCAATCAGCTTCGAGCAGTTCAAACGAGAGAGACGCCATTTCATAAGTGGTATTGCCGGGCGTTTCTTCGTGTTCGTAATAAGTCTTTTCAAAAACCGCGCGGTGATGGGAAGGCGATAATGCCATCACGCCGGAGCGCACAACTTGGTCGTATAACGCGGGCAAGCTGCAATTGCGATAGTAATCGCTTGCCGTATATTCGCGCTCGTGTTCGGGACACGCGGGATTCCACATCTCGTACAAGCGGTCAACCACCATCCGCGCGATTTCGGGCGTCGGCGACCACCATGCGTCAACCCCCCCGACCTTCCCCGGCGGCACGCCGGAAACGACGCATGGAGCGATGTGATGGTTAATCAAGATGTCGGCGTCAAGCCATAAGATTCGCTCATAACGCCGGGCAAAGTCCTGACTTAAAATCAAGCACTTCTGCCACGCCGGAGAGCGACCGCGCGCGCGCTCCGAATCGTCAAGCGGTTTATCAATACAAATGATGTCATAGCCATGCTTATCAGCGTACTTTTGCCAGTTGGCGGCGCACACTCTTTGCCACTCGTCGAGGTATTTTTCGCCAATCGCCAGTGTCACAATCGCTTTGCGGTTGCCCATATATAGTTTTCCGAAATGATTCGTAGCGAGTTTGATTTTGTTTGTCTATCTGACATTTCAAATTTGAAATCTCAAATTTACAATCCATTTAGAAAATCTATATCACCCATCATACTTAAAATTCTAAGTGGTAAATCAAGTAACCGGAATCCGCGTCCACTCCGGTTTGCACGAAGCCGAAGCGGGCGGCGCGCGTCGCGGGGACGTTGGCGGGATGCGACTTGTATATGATGCGTGAGCATCCCCGCGCCCGACATATCTCTTTCGCCGCATCAAAGCATATCTGCATGAAATTTCTGATGAAATACCCTTCGCCGATAATCACGCCGACTGCCGGAACTTCATAACCCTCATCCCATCCGCGCAGCATCATCATGCCGATTAAGTCTCCGTCGCGGTAAAATCCTTGATAAACGTCCAGCCGTGATTCAGCTAAAATCTTCCGCACGGTGGCTTCATCAAAGGCAAAGGGATGAAAGTATCGCATGTGTGATGCGGACTGCGCTTGTAGAAAAGCGGACAGCTTTGCCGCATCAGTCACATTGAGCGGAAGTACGACGACCTTTTGATTCGCAATCATATGAAACCTGAAAAACTTCCCTGAAATTTCGGATACCTGATAGCCTCTTGTGCCATCTAGTTTATGTCCTGAACAGCACAGGGTTGACCGGTATTAACAAAAATTAAATCGCAATGTAAGAAATCCGATTGACTTCCGCAAGACGTAATAGGAATATAGCTGAAAATCGCACGACCTATTCTCTCTGAAACTTTTAACTTCGCACAGAAGTATTGTGCCGATTTTTAGCGGCGGCAGGAGTGCTTAGTTTCTGCTGTTTTAGAGATTACCTCACAGGCGAATCGGTAACAAGAATTTGCAAAATCGCCTTGAGCCGTAAATTACTGACGCGGTGAAAGTCCATCTTTACGTTCGTTTCGTTGAAGTTCAGAAAAGTCGGATTTTGATTTACTGACGGCAACAGCGTTCGTTTTTAAGTTCTTCGCCGGAGAACTCGCAACCTTACATGCGCGAATCCGACAGCCGGAAGAATTACAAGTTAAGTGTTGGTTCGCGCCGTGACCTAAATCAACGCAAGTCACTACCATTTACTGGGGGAATCAACATGAGAATACCTATGCGAATGACTGTCATAAGTGCAGTCATCACTGTTTTATGCTGTGCGATGCTGCTAACGGGTTTGCCGTCCAGCACACCAACCGTAAAGGCTTCCAGCCACCGCGAAGCACCGCTGATTATCCGCGACCCGCTTGCCGATAACACTGACGTTTATTTTTTCGTCAGTCCAGACCGCCCCGAAATGGCGACGGTTATCGCCAACTTCGTTCCGTTTCAAGAACCGAACGGCGGTCCGAACTTCTACCCGTTCGACGATAACGTGCTTTACCAAGTACGCTTCGATAACGACGGCGACGCGGTACTCGACATCGCCCTTGAGTTTCGCTTCAGAACGCAGGTCATCAATCCCGAGACGTTTCTTTACACAACCAATCGGGTTGACCCGAACACGCTCGCGGGCTTAAACGTCCGCCAAACTTACAGCGTGACGGCGGTCGTCGTGAGCAGCCCGCGCAATGTTTCGCCGCGCACGTTTAACCGCTTCCTGCTTGCCGACAACTTGCCGACGCCGCCCAACAACGTCGGACCGCGCTCGACGCCGAACTACGAAACGAATTACGCCGAGCGCGCGATTCGCAACGTGCCTTTCGCCGGAACGAGCGGCATCAACTTCTTCGCCGGACAGCGCGACGAGGGTTTCTACGTTGACTTAGGCTCGGCTTTTGATTTGTTCGGATTGCGTCCGCTCAACCCGGCTCATATTATCCCGTTGCCGACCGAATCCGGTAGAGATGGACTCGCAGGCTTTAACGTCAACACTATCGCCTTACAATTCCCGATTCAGTTGTTGACTAACAACGGTACGCGCCCGACGGATACAGCCAGCCCGGCGGCAATCGTCGGCGTGTACGCGACGGCGAGCCGTCCGCGCACAACTGTACTTGGCACGAACGACACGATGTCCGGTGGAGCCGATAATCGCGGAACGAGTTCCAGTAACTTCAACGATTGCAATGGCGGCGCGCCGTCAGCGACATGCGTGCAGGTATCGCGTCTCGCCAACCCGCTCGTGAACGAACTCTTTATTCCGATAGGCGCAACGTTTTTCACCAATACACCTGAGAACGACAAAGACCGTTACAATGCCACGCTTCCGGCGCAAGACACGGAACGGATCAACTTCATTCGCGGCGATACGCGCGATATAGAACCCGTGGCACTGATTAATGCGTTGTATCCGCCGGTTTTTGATGCGCCGACAAGAGGACGTAACGACCTCGTGCGCGTCTATCTAACCGGCGTTCCGGGTGCGACCCGTCCGGCAGTGCAAAACGACCCTAACGATCCGTCAGCCGGACCCGGCGCGGTTCCGGCTGAACTGATGCGCTTGAACCTCGCGGTTCCGCCTGTCGCTCCGGGCGGTGCCGGATATAGCCGTCTCGGTGTTATCGCGGGTGACTTGAGCGGTTATCCGAATGGTCGCCGCGTCGGTGACGATGTGACGGATATTACGTTGCGCGTCGCGGCGGGTGTGCTGCTTACGGGTACTGCCTGTGCCGGTGGTACGGCATCGTGCAATCAAGCTCCGAACAACGCGCTTACCGACGGAGTGGATGGCAACGATAGACCGTACCGCACGACGTTCCCGTATCTCGCTTCGCCCTTTTCAGGCTATGACAGCCCGCATAGTCGAACGCCCACGCCGTAGTAATCATTTACTGTCGGCATTCACCTAACCGATTCGGAATCAGTCATGCCCGACTCATGGCTGATTCCGAACGGCTTTTCAAAGCATAATTTGCTTGGCTTACATAAAGCTTCATGTCCATAAGGTTCAATCGTTCATGCGAAAACACATACTTGTTTATTTAAGTATCGTTTGTGTCGGACTCGCAATCGTGTTTGCGATTCGCGCCATGACCCGACCTATCACGTCGAAGCCTATCGCGTCGAACTCGCTCGTCACGCCCGATGCTTCGCTCTCCGCCCTTCCGCCAAATTCATTATCCTCGCCAAGCGACAAGCAGATCATCCTCGCCGGAAATATCATCGAGGCATCGGCGACTAATCCCAAAGGTTATAACCTCTTGGCTTCGGCTTTCATGCAAAAAGCGCGCGAGACGGGAGACTTCGGTTTCAACTCCCGCGCCGAAGCCGCCCTTGATAAATCTTTCGAGGTCGCCCCCGACGGCTACGACGCGCTCAAGTTGCGCGCCAAATTACTGCTTACCCAACACCGCTTTCGTGAAGCCCTCAACGTGGCGACTAAAGCCCGCCAACTCAACCCGCGCGACCACGACATTTACGGCGCGCTGACCGACGCCCTCGTCGAGTTGGGTGATTACCCGCAAGCCGTCGAAGCCGCGCAGACGATGGTTGACCTGCGTCCCGAAACCGCCTCTTACGCCAGAGTGTCTTACCTGCGCGCCCTGCACGGCGAGACACAGGGTGCGATTGCCGCGATGCGTATGGCATGTACTTCCGCGAGTTTCGCCGACCCGGAACAAGCCGCATGGTGCGCCGTGCAACTTGGCGACGAACTCTTCAATGCGGGCAGTTTGAAAGAAGCGGAACGCGAATACGACCGCGCGCTTTACGTTTTTCCCGATTACTATTTGGCACTTGCCGCCAAAGCCCGCGCCCGCGTCGCGGCGGGCGATACACAAGCCGCGATTGACCTTCTCACCAAAGCCCAAACGCGCGTGCCGCTTCCCGACACCGCCGTCGCGCTCGGTGATTTATATTTCAAACTCGGACTTAACGATGATGCCGCGCGTCAATATAAACTGCTCGAATTTATCGAGAAAAGCGGCGACGATTCCGCCGCGACTTACTCGCAACAACTCGCGCTTTTTTACCTGAACACCGACACGCGACTTGACGAAGCGTTGCGAATCGCCCGCCATGAACGCGAACAGCGACAAGATATTTATACATGCGACCTTCTCGCGTGGGCGTTGTATAAAAACGGCGATTTAGAAAACGCTAAAATTGCGAGTGATGAAGCATTACGCTTAGGCACCCGCGACGCGCGCCTTCACTATCATGCCGGAATGATTCAAGCCGCTTTGAGTAATCGCACGGAAGCAAAAAAACATTTGAACCTTGCGCTTGAAATCAATTCGTACTTCGATGTGCGACAAGCCGACATTGCCAGAGCCACGCTCAAGAAACTTTAAGCCGCAAACTCTCAATCACCTCACCTCAATGATTTATCATCGTCGCCGATTTCTCACGAACCGCCGTGCCACGTTTGCATTGTTTCTTGCTACGATGTATTTGCTTGCCTTACCGTTTAATGTAGGCGCGCACCCGCTCGGCAACTTTACGATTAACGTCTTCACCCGTATCGAACCGCGAGACGGAGAGGTGCGCGTGCGTTACGTCGTTGACATGGCGGAGATTCCGACGTTTCAAGTTCTGCAAACGCTGAACGCCGACAGTGACGGCTCCCGAATTGATACCGCCGCCCTCGAACTCTACGCCGCGCGCGCCGCCGCAGAGTACAAGCGTAACTTGCGCTTGACCGTTAACGGCACAAGCGTTCCGCTTGAACTCGTATCGCACAACATCACCACGCCGCCCGGCAACGGAAACCTTCCAACCTTGCGTCTCGAATGTGAATTCACCGGCACGCTTCCCCCGACTTCAAACACGGGAGATGCGCGGCGCGTAGAGTACGCCGACCTTAACTTTCAGAATCGCATCGGCTGGCACGAAACCATTGTTGTTCCGGGAGCGGGCATTGCTGTTTTCGACAGCACGATTTTCGGCAACACGCTTTCCGATGAATTGCGTGCTTACCCGGAAAACCTGCTGGCGGCTCCGATTAACGAACGCACGGCGCGGTTTTCATTTTCAAGCGGAGCGATTCCAAACGGTTCGCGTCCACTCTTAACGCGCGACGGCGACGCGGCACCAAGCGCGAGTGCCGGACGCGACCGTTTGAGCGAACTAATCGCCGTCAAAGAATTGACTCCCGGCGTCGCTCTGCTCGCGCTCGTCTTTGCGCTGGTGCTTGGCGCGGCGCACGCTCTCTCGCCCGGTCACGGTAAAACCATCGTCGGGGCGTATCTCGTCGGCTCACGCGGCACGATTAAGCACGCCGCGTTCTTGGGCGCGACCGTCACCATCACGCACACGCTCGGCGTCTTCGCGCTTGGGCTAGTGACACTGTTCGCCGCCAAGTTTATATTGCCCGAACGCTTGTTTCCGATTTTAAGTTTCATTTCCGGTGCCATCGTCATCCTCATCGGAGCGCAGTTGTTCATCTCGCGGCTGCGTCTCGCACTCGGCGGAGATTTCACGCACGACCACGCGCACGGCTTCGACGAACTGCCGCTTGAAACTTCAAATGCCGCGACTCATCAATCGAAGTATCAAACGGAAGTCTTACACGAAAACTTATCACCCAATATCGCGGCTTCCTCTGACGCTTCAAACGTCCAAAGTAAATCTAAAGGATTCACGCACACACACGGCGGAAGCGCACACACGCACGTCATACCCGGCGCAGATGATGCGACCCCAATTACTTGGCGCAGTCTGCTCGGACTCGGCATCTCCGGCGGGCTTCTTCCCTGCCCGTCCGCGCTCGTCGTGTTGCTCTCCGCGATTGCGCTCAACCGCGTCGGTTTCGGCTTGCTCTTAGTCGTCGCGTTTAGCATCGGACTCGCCGGAACTCTCACCGCCGTCGGACTCGCGTTTCTTTACGTCGGGCGCACGATGAAGCGTTCATTCAAGTCGAGCAAGTTCGACTACTTCACGCGCGTGCTACCCGTGGCGAGTGCGTTCGTCATCACGATTCTCGGCGCGTTTATTTGTTACGAAGCGTTAGCTCAAGCGGGCTTCACGCTAAACTTCTGGCACGTCGAGAAAGAAGATATTTCACTGACGGAACTCTCAAGCGCGTCCGTGATGCTCTTAGGTTGTGTGTTCGGACTCAAGCACGCGACCGAAGCCGACCACGTTGTCGCCGTTTCGACGATTGTCAGCCAACATCGCAACGTCTTTCGCGCCGGACTCATCGGCGGTCTGTGGGGCATCGGTCACACGGCGTCGCTCATCGTCGTCGGGTTCTTCGTACTCGCGCTTCGCATCGCAATTCCCGAAACCACCTCGAACTTACTCGAACTCTGCGTCGCATTGATGATTGTCATACTCGGCATCAGCGCGCTCGTTCGCGCCCTACGCTTGCGCGGCGACGACGGCGACTTACCTTCAACGAACGTCCATTCGCACACGTTGCGAAACATCGGCATTAAACCTTTCCTCGTCGGCTCCATGCACGGACTCGCGGGCAGCGGCGCATTGACCGTGCTTGTTTTGACGCAAATCGAATCTCTCGCTTTGGGGTTACTCTATCTGGCGATTTTCGGCGTCGGTTCAATCATCGGTATGCTTTTGATGTCCGGGCTTATAGGCTTGCCCTTCGCCCTCACCTCCAATCGCTTACATCGTTTCAATTTCGGTTTGCAATCAATCGCCGCCACATTCAGCATACTTTTCGGATTGTGGTACGCATACCAAATCAACACCGAGCATCGCTTGTTCGGGACTTTGATAAACATGTTCTTCGGGTCAAATTTATGAGCCAACTTTTACGTTTCGGCGTCAGCGTCGAAGAAGATTTGCTGACGAGTTTTGATGAGATGATCGCCCTGCGCGGTTACGCCACGCGCTCCGAAGCCCTGCGCGATTTAATCCGCGAATCGCTCGTCAAATCCCGCGTCAAAGCCGACGACAAGACACATGTTCTCGGCAGCCTGACGCTTATCTACGACCATCACGCGCGCGACCTCGCCGAGCAAATGGCGGAACGTCAACACGAGCATCACGATTTAGTCATCTCCGTCCTGCACGTTCACGTCAGCCACGACGACTGCATGGAAGTCATCGCCCTGCGCGGCTTGGCGAAAGATGTTCGCACACTGGCGCACAATCTTTTGAGTCTCAAAGGCGTCAAGCACGGCGAGCTTTTCATCACGCTTCCG
>JBGTMR010000209.1:0-5053 GCA_041743485.1 Pyrinomonadaceae bacterium | reverse complement strand
GTTCCGCTGTATCTGCTCGATACCAACATCGAAGCCAACAGCGAAGTTGACCGTTGGATTACAGGGCATCTTTACGGCGGTGACCGCGAGGTTCGCGTGGTGCAGGAACTGATGCTCGGCGTCGGCGGCGTCCGTCTGTTGCGCGCCCTGAACATCGCCCCGCACGTTTATCATCTCAACGAAGGACACTCCGCATTTCTGACGTTGGAGTTAGCGCGCGAGATGGTCGCGGACAAGAAGATTGATTTCGCACAAGCCCGCGAAGAAGTAAAGAAAACGTGCGTCTTTACCACGCATACGCCCGTCGCGGCGGGCAATGACGAGTTCGCGCCGGGATTGATTGATAGTTGTCTCGGTGAAACTTACTGGAACTCTTTGGGTTTGACGCGCGATGAATTTTTAGGTTTGGGGCGCGTTAAGCCGGACGATGAAAGCGAGGCTTTCGGGATGACGCCGCTGGCGATTCATCTGTGTCGTTCAACCAACGGTGTGAGCCGCAAGCACGGCGAAGTGTCGCGCGGATTGTGGCGCGAGATGTGGTCGGAGACGGAAGTTAAATCTTTGGATGATGTTCCGATAACGAGTGTCACAAACGGCGTTCACGCTCCGACGTGGATTGCGCCGCTGATGCGTGATTTGTTTGAAAAGCACGTCGGCAAAAACTGGGCGGAGACGATTAACGACAATCGCAAATGGAAAAAAGGCGTATCGAAAATCAGTGACGCGGAGTTGTGGAACGCGCACGGTTTATTGAAACAGCGACTCGTTTCGTTTGTCCGGCATCGTTCATATCATTCGCGTGTCGAGCGCGGCGAAGCGACGGAATACGCGGAAGCGGCGCGCACGATGTTAGACCCTAAGGCTTTGACGATAGGCTTCGCGCGTCGCGTCGCGGCTTACAAAAGATGGGGTTTATTGTTGACCGACCCGGAGCGGCTTCATCATTTGTTGACCGACGCAGAGCGTCCCGTGCAGTTTGTGTTCGCGGGCAAAGCGCACCCGCAGGATTTCGGGGCGAAAGCGATTTTGCAACAAGTCGCGCAGTGGAAAACCGATTCTAAAGTCAGACAGCGCGCCGTGTTTTTAGAGGACTACGACCAAGACATCGCGCGTCATCTGGTGCAAGGCGTTGATGTGTGGCTCAATGTTCCGAAGCGTCCGTTGGAGGCATCGGGAACGAGCGGGCAGAAAGTCGGTATGAACGGCGGTTTGAATTTGTCGGTCTTGGACGGTTGGTGGATTGAAGGCTACGACGCGAATAATGGTTGGGCGGTCGGGGCGTATCACGTCGCGGATGAAAACGGCGGACAGGTTTCGGAAGCCGAACAGCACATCGAAAACTTTGCGGTTGACCGCGAAGACGCCGACGATGCCGAATCGTTTTACGGATTGTTGGAAGAGTCCGTCGTGCCGTGCTATTACGAAGAACGCGACGCGAACGGCATTCCGGCGAAGTGGCTCAAGATGATGCGCCATTCGATTGAGACACTGACGCCCGCATTCAACAGTGACCGCATGGTGCAGGAATACGCCGAACGTATTTACATCGCGGGCAAGTAGGTTTTTTTAGATTGAGTCGTTGATTCATCGGTTCATTGACTCAATTTAATCATCACAGTTATTGAGTCAATGACTGAGCGAAACAATGGGGAATTTTTTATGGCATTCAATGAGATTTTGGACGCGCAAAAGCTCGACGAGTTGATGAAAAACTCGAACGAAGCACCTGTGATACTTTTCAAGCACAGCACGACATGTCCGATTAGCGCGAACGCGCACCGCGAGATGACGAAGGTTACAAGTCCGGTCGGGCTGGTTGTCATGCAGCATTCGCGTGAGATTTCGCGCGAGGTCGAACAACGAACCGGCGTGCGTCACGAATCGCCGCAAGCCCTCATCCTTCGTAACGGTAAAGTGGCATGGCACGCTTCTCATTACGACATCACGAAGGCGGATGTCGAACAGGCGATGAACGATAACGCATGAGGAACGAATCACATTTGCGGCGCGGGGCGGCGGTCATGCCGATTGCCATTGAACAGGAAACGGACGCCCTCACGATAACGTGGAGCGACAATCAGAAGTGTCATTACGCGGCGGCGGATTTACGGCGGCAATGCCCGTGCGCGCAATGCGTCAACGAATGGACGGGCGAACGCACTCTGCGACCCGACGCCGTTTCCGACGTGATGACGTTGGTGGACACGGAAATCGTCGGGCGATACGCGCTATCATTCAAGTTCGGTGACGGACACGAAACCGGAATTTATAGTTTTCGATTGCTGCGCGAATTGTGCGAAGCTCAAGCGTGACATAACCTCGATTAAACGACTCGAATGTGCGGAGGGTTTTTCCGAGATGATAGCAGCGAAACGAATACTCGTCGTTGAAGATGACGACTTGACGAGTGAGTTGATGCGCCGCGCGCTTGAGCGGCACGGTTACGAGGTCAGGACGGCGGCGGACGGCATCGAAGGTTATGATGAGGCACACGGCGAACCACCGGATTTAATTATTACCGATGTCAATATGCCTGCGGCGGATGGAGCGCATTTCGTGCGGCGCGTGCGCGATACACCCGAACTCGCAAGCACGCCGATTTTAGTCACGACCGGATACGGCACGGGCAACGCGACATTCGTGATGTCGCTTGGCGCAAACGCTTACGAACCGAAACCGATTGATTTGCAAAGTCTGCTTTCGACCGTGCGGCGATTGCTCGACACAGAAATTCAAAGCGGTTGAAGCGCGGGATGCAAAGCTTTGAGCCATTATCGGTGACGGTCATCAGTGATAATCGGGAACGATGATAAGAACAGGGAAGCGGGTCAAAGTTTTATGATGCAGTCAATCGGTATCGCGGAGTTTATAGGATTTACGAGTTCGTTTATTTTGGTGCTGACAATCGGCAAGCAGGTTTATAAGCAGTACAAAGAAGGCAAAAGCGAAGGCGTCTCGAAGTGGCTGTTCATCGGACAGATGGCGGCGTCATTCGGGTTTCTGACTTACAGTGTGATGAAAGGCGATTCGGTGTTTATCCTCACCAATGCCTTGATGGTTCTCAACGGTTTCATCGGGTTGGCGATAGTTCTCAAACATCGCCGCGCGGAAGGAAATGCCGGAAGCAAAGACGTTCAAAGTGAAACGGCGGCGGGCGATGCTGCCGACGATTCGGGCGCGACGGTTCGCGTATAAAATAGACCTCTTGCAAAAGTCCCGTAGGGACTAACTGAACAATAGCCCAGCGATTCATCGCTGGGAAGTATCGGAAATTTCTCCAGTCCCGTAGGGACGACTGAACGGAGTTTCAAGTGTCCCTACGGGACACGGCAGGTTATTGGTTCTGTACCCAGCGATGAATCGCTGGGCTAAAATCAAACGTCCCTGACGGGACGACTTTTGCAAGAGGTCTAATAAGTTCCGATGCTGACGCGAGACTGAAGGACAATAATGAACGAACGAGATTTTTTTAACGAACAACCGGAAACCAAACGCATGACGTTCGCGTGTCCGCACTGCCGCGAACGTGCGGAGTATGATGTGCGTTGGCTGCGGCGCACGAAGAAACCCGCGCCGCCGCGCCACGCCAACGAACAAGACCGCGCGCGTTTTGCCAAGTCGCGCGATTATATGGTGCGGGTTGACGATATGCTGGCGTGCCGCAACATACGCTGCCGTAAGCGATTTGATATTCCAAATTCTCAATCGGTGGTCTTCATCTGAAAGCTTCATGTTGAGCCTGAAATTGAACACTTAAAATAAGCGTCGCATGGAAATCAAAACCTTAGCGACGTTTTTGTTTGTGTTATTGATTATGCTTGTCGGACTTTGCTTAACGTCGGAATTTTGGCAAGATGAATTTCGCGGTTCTATTCAATCTCTCCTCGCCGCAATCAAATCCCTCCCTCAAAACGTATTTCACACTCCGTTCAGGTTACACGATTGATAATGAAAATTAGTTTGATTGTCGCGGGCTGCCTCGCAATCCTGCTGACCCTGCTGCCGCTCGTTCGGCGTAATGAATGGTGGGTCAGAATCGGCGATTTTCCGCGTATGCAAATAGCAATCGGCGCGCTCGGTGCGCTTGGGTTTTATTTGTACGTCGAGCCGATTGATGCGTGGATGGAGTATGTTTTCGGCGGCGCGCTCGTCGCGTCGGTGCTGTATCAAGCGGCGAGTATGTTGCCGTACACGCCGCTTTACCCGAAACAGGTGATGCCGTCGGCGCGGGTTAAAGATGGTGCGGTGTGCAGTTTGATGGTCGCTAATGTTTTGATGACCAACCGCGAAGCGTCGAAACTGTTGGCGGCAATCGCGGAATATAACCCGATGTTGGTGCTGGCGGTGGAAACAAGCGAATGGTGGAAGACGCAACTCGACGCCCTCGCGCCGCGCTATCCGTATTGCGTGGCGCACACGATTGATAACACTTACGGCATGGTGCTGTATTCAAAGTTAGAACTGATTGATTCGCAGATTGAGTTTTTAGTGCAGGACGACATCCCGTCAATTCACACGCGGGTTAAGTTGCCGTCAGGCGATGAATTTGAATTGCACTGTGTTCACCCGCGCCCGCCGTTTCCAACCGAAGATGACAAATCAACGGAACGCGACGCCGAACTTTTGCTTGTCGGCAAGCGCGTCAAAGATTCACCATGCGCCGCTATCGTCGCCGGAGACTTGAACGATGTCGCGTGGTCACGGACGACAAAACTGTTTCAGAAAATCAGCGGCTTGCTCGACCCGCGCATCGGCAGAGGTTTCTTCAATACCTTTCATGCATCGTACCCGTTCATACGCTTTCCGCTCGACCATGTTTTCCATTCACATCACTTCCGACTCATCTCTTTGGAACGACTCGCGCATTTCGGTTCAGACCATTTCCCGGTATTCATCGCGTTGAGTTATGAGCCGGAAATCAAACACACGCAAGACAAGCCGGAAGCCGCCGACCGCGAAGAACACGAAGAAGTCGAAGCGAAAATCGAAGCCGCCGACGTGAGAAATTAGCCTAAGCTAAATAACGATTTCGCGTTTATCAAAACTGCTTCGC
>JBGTMR010000208.1:0-1758 GCA_041743485.1 Pyrinomonadaceae bacterium | reverse complement strand
CATTGCCAATGATGTCCTGATTATCAACCTTCCGGGTTCAACCAATGGAGTGCGCGAATGTTTTGCGGTTGTCGCCCCCGTGCTAAGTCACGCGGTAAGAATGTTACAGGGTGAATCGCATTAACTTTTTTGATTGGGCAGATTAGTTGATAGGGAACTTCAGGCAAATGGGTTGGTGCGTAAAACTTCACACGGAAAGTTAGTTGGGAAAAAGCATTGTCGAATCATTTGCACCGCAACATGAAAGCGGCGGGCATAGTACGACCCGATGGCGCGGCAGCACATCACATTGTCGCGCGAACGGCAAAGCGGGCAATACCGGCGCGTGTACAATTGGAAAGATTCGGTGTTGAGATTGATAATGCGGCGAACGGTGTCTATTTGCCGCAATCATCGGGAAGCGCACTTGGCGGAGCATATCATCCGCGATTACACACAAATCGTTATTATGCGGAAGTAAATAGAATCTTGCTTCAAGCACTGACGCGAGATGATGCGATTGAAGTTCTAAGCGAAATACGCGCGCGTTTGATTGATGCCGCTTTTCCCTTTTAACCGACACATGTGAGGAGTTTTTGAAGTATGCAAATTTACGAACTGTCTAGTGATTTCAACAGATACGAAAGCTTTGTGTTAAGCGACGAACGCGATGCCGGAGCGATGATCGACGGTTTTCGCGGCGAAACGATGGTGGATGTATGGAAACCTGTTTCAATCGAACTTTCAGCAGAAGATAACAGCCACGAAATGCCGTCAAGTGATTTCCCCTTGCTTCACGCGGTTGTTCCGGTTTTCAGTCGTCGCGCGGTCGAAGCTTTGCGCGATTTACTAGAACCGAACGGTGAATTACTGCCGCTTGCGTCAGGTGAAGGTGAGTATTTCGCTTTCAACATCACACGAATTGTTGACGCTTTAGACGAAGCGAACTCGAAAGTCAAACGCTTCTCAAGCGGGCGTGTGATGATTGTTGAACAACATGAGTTTTTGATTGAGCGCGTCGTCGGGTTGACGGTATTCAAAATTCCGCAACTTGCGCGTTCACACGAGTTTGTCACGGATGCTTTCGTTGAGCGCGTCAATCAGAGGCGGCTGACGGGCTTTGACTTTGTTCCCGTTTGGTCGTCAATCGCGGTTGCTGCTTGAGGGGTGAAAATCCGAAGAAGATTTGCCACGCCGCCGCGTTTGGTGTTAAGAGAATGTTTCGGAACACCACACTTGCTTTAAGACCGATAAAATTCTTTAAGAGGACACAAAACGTCTTGCCCAATCTACGCACGCTAAAAACTTTCGCCGTTATATGCCTGTTGGCAACTTCCGCGTTCGCGCAATCGAAGTCCGACAATACAGATAAGTTTCGCCAACTCGAAGAAATCTTGCCGACGCCCAACACGTATCGCGCGGCATCGGGCGCGCCCGGTCACCAATACTGGCAACAACGCGCCGATTATCAAATCAAGGTCACGCTCGACGACGCGCGCCAACGCATCACGGGCAGCGAGACGATTACTTATTACAACAATTCGCCGGACACGCTCGCCTACATCTGGCTGCAACTCGACCAGAATATCTTCGCTAAAGATTCCGGCTCGAATCTGACGGACGCATCGCGTGGAAGTTTGGAGCGCGTGCCGTTCACGACGATTGATAACCTGATTGCGCGCCGCGATTTCGACGGCGGCAATAAGATAACGAGTGTGCGCGAAGCGAGTGCGCGCGGACGCAACGCGCAAGCGGGCGCACCGCTTCGTTATACGATTG
>JBGTMR010000207.1:0-6012 GCA_041743485.1 Pyrinomonadaceae bacterium | reverse complement strand
GAACAACCTGCCGTGTCCCGTAGGGACACTTGAAAGTTCAGTCGTCCCTACGGGACTGGGTAATTTTCGACGTTTCTCCCAGCGATGAATCGCTGGGCTATTGTCACGAAGTCCCTACGGGACTTTTGCAAGAGGTCTAATTAAACCCCCCATGAAAAAAGATGTGTCCCCGCACGCCCCCGAACAAGAACGTCAACCTGCGCCGGAACGCCGTCGCTTTATCAAATCTCTCGGCAGCGGCACAGTCGCCACGCTTGCCGTTGCCGCCGTTGCCGCCAAGCCCAACATCGGCGGTGAAGCCTCGACCGCGCAAGCCCAACGCGCGGGCAGAGGTTTATTCGACCGCTCGACTGCTTCCGCGAGTCGCTCCCAACGCGCATGTAATGCCCGCCAGCAAGCCGCCGAAGCCAACAGGTTAAGCGCGTCGAAAAATCCCGTTCATGCCGCCAACTCCGACGATGAACTTTATCCGAACAAAATCGCCAGCTTCACCAAAGGTTTGCCGCATCACGAAAATGGAGAGGTTGATCTTGCCGCTTATTCACAGCTTACCAACGCCTTAAAGTCGGGAGCGCAGGCGGACTTCGACCGGATACCGATGGGCGGTACGCGCCGCATGACGAGTCCGCAATCCGGCTTCGCTTTCGATATGCAGGGCGGCGACGCGCAGAGTTTTTTAATGCCGCCGCCACCCGCTTTTGCGAGCCGCGAAACGGCTGCCGAGATTGCCGAAAATTACTGGATGGCGATGATGCGCGATGTGCCGTTCACCGAGTACGGGACGAGTGAAATCGCGGAAGCGGCGTGCGCTGATTTGAACCTTTTCGGTTCGTCATACAAAGGGGCGAAGACCGATGTGAGCGCGGGACGCAATAACGGCATCGTCACGCCGGACACAGTGTTTCGCGGCTTAACGGCGGGCGATAAAGCCGGACCTTACATGTCGCAATTCTGGTATCAAACGTGCCGCTTCGGTGCGAACGTCATTAACCAACGAATCCGAACCGTGCGCGGTGTCAACGACGGCGGGCGCGACTTTATGACGGACTTCGGAACGTGGCTCAACGTCCAGCGCGGATACACACAAGAGCGCGACAATTATGATTCGACCCTGCGCTACATACGCAACGCCCGCGACCTCGGCGAGTGGGTTCACATTGACGTGCTGTTTCAGGGTTACTTTCAAGCCTTCCTCGTGCTTGCCGAAATGGGTGCGCCGGTTGACGACGGCAATCCTTACAAGCATTCGGCAAATCAAAGCGGCTTCGCCACCTTCGGCTCACCGCACGTTGCGACCTTGCTTTGCGAAGTTGCGACACGCGCCTTAAAAGCCGTGTGGTTTCAAAAGTGGATGGTGCATCGTCGCATCCGCCCCGAAGTTTTCGCCGGACGCATTGACCGCGCGCTTTACGGCGCGGCGAATTATCCGGTACATCCCGAAATCTTAAACTCAATCAGTTCTTCGCGCCGACTCGGAGCGTATCTCACGCCCGGCGTCGGCTTGCTTCCGATGGCGTTCCCCGAAGGTTCACCGACGCATCCGTCTTACGGGGCGGGTCATGCGACGGTCGCGGGAGCGTGTACGACAATTCTCAAAGCATGGTTTGACGAAAGCTTTGTGATTCCGAATCCGGTCGTTCCCGATGTCACAGGCACATCGCTTCTCCCCTACACCGGACGCTTCGACTTAACCGTCGGCGGCGAACTCAACAAGATAGCTTCCAACGTCGCGCTCGGTCGCAACATGGCGGGCGTCCACTGGCTCTCGGATGCCACCGAGTCGCTCAAACTCGGTGAAGCCGTCGCCATCAGCATTCTGCGCGACCAAAAAGCCTGTTACAACGAAAACTTCAACGGCTTCTCACTGACGAAGTTCGACGGCACAACCATCACCGTTTGAACGCACAGTGACAGTCTCTGACTTGCCAAATATGTAACTCTTTTTGCTCCGTCAGGAGCTTATGAAAATAGCCCAGCGATTCATCGCTGGGAAGGTCATAGAAAATTATGTTTAGTCCCGCGAGGGACGACTGAACTGTTAAGACGTTTCAGTCGTCCCTCGCGGGACTAGAAATAAAACTCCACGCTATACCCAGCGATGAATCGCTGGGCTACTCTCGGAAAGTCCCTGACGGGACTAAAAAGAAGTCACACACTGAATTGACTTAACTAAAAACTGTTCACAATGCGCTTCATCAAATCATCTTTGGCACTCGCGTCCTTCGCGTTCGTACTTTTCATTTGTCCGGCGTTAAGACAAAACGCCGCCGCGCAAGGAACATCCAAACCCGTTTCCTTCAACCCCAACTCTGCTTCCGCCGCACCGAACCTGAAGAACGCAATCGAACAACTCAACGCTCTTTCCGTCAAAGGGGCGATTGATGCGCCCGTCACCATCGTCGAGTTTTCCGATATGGAATGCCCGTTCTGCCGTCGCGCGGCGGCGACGTTGGGGCAAGTCATGGAAGCCTATCCCGGCAAGATTCGCCTGATTTTCAAACACGCCCCGCTCGACTTTCACAAGCGCGCACGGGCGGCGCATCAGGCTTTACTCGCCGCCGGAACGCAGGGCAAATTCTGGGAAATGCACGACTTGGTTTTCGCCGCCAAAAACATCGAACGTCCCCAACTCATAAGCTTTGCACGCGAACTGCGGCTTGATGAAAAAACATTCGCCGACGCGCTCGACTCCGAAGCCTTCGCTTCGATTATCGAACGCGATTCAAGCGAAGCCGTCGCGCTCGGTGTTGACGGGCGACCGACCTTCTTTATCAACGGGCGCAAGCTTGAAGGCGCGAAAAGTTTCGAGGCTTTCAAAACGGTTATTGACGAAATTTTACAACAAGCACCAAGCGAGTTACCCGTTACCGCAAATACAATCAAGCCCGCCGCACCGCCAACCGCTTTAACTCCGAATGTCGTTCGTGAACCTTCGACCACACCCGTCGTTAATAGCGCGGAAGTCGAAAAGCCAAACGCGATTTATGCGCGATTGATGAAAGGGAATCCGAACGCCCCCGTCCGCATCGTGTGGTTCTCCGATTTGCAAAGTTCTTTGACACCGAAAGCCGCCGCCCTCATCGCGGAAGTGATGCGGGATTATCCCGACAAAATCCAGCTTCAGTTCAAGCATCGTCCGTTGGAGACGCGCCCGAACGCGGTTGAAGTTCATGAAGCCGCCCTTGCCGCCGCCGCGCACAATAAGTTTTGGGAGATGCACGATTTGATTCTCGCGCACGGCAAAGCGGTAACGCGCCGTGACCTGACGACGTTCGCGGCAAGTCTCAATTTGTCCGTCGTGGAATTTACGAGCGCGTTGGATAAAGGCACATACCGAACGCAAGTCGAAGGAGATTTGCGCGAAGCCCGACGGCGCGAAGTGCGCGGCAGTCCCGTGTTCTTCGTCGGCGACACGCGGATTGACGGACTACAACCCGCCGCGATGCTGCGCGAAATAATCGAGCGCGAACTGCTCAAACACAATCAGGCTCAACGCTAAAGGCGCAAGGTTGAAAGCACAAGGTTAAGCCGGAAGCATTTAGGAAATGTTATGAACCGAAAACTAATGTGGCAGTCGCTGCTCGCAAGCATCTTTCTAACGCTCGTCACCGGTTTTGCCGGAGTGCAAACGACCTTCGCGCAAACGCCGATTGATTTAACTTCCGGCGCGACCGTGCGACTAAACAATCAACCCGTCGGCATCGTCGCCGCCAACCTTCCCGCCGGAACGATTGACCCCGCGCAAGTCACCGTGACACTCGAACCGACAAGCGGCGGCAAGCCCGCCACACTCACCGCCAGCAGCATCTCCGTACCAAAGCCGCAACGCTCACGACAATTCAGCGGCGGGCGCAGACGCACCACCCCCGCCGATACTGCGACGACGCGCATCATCAACTTCATCATTCCCGAATCGCTCAACCCGACCGTCACGACCAACTATCTCGTCTCGATTAGCGGCATGACCGTCGAAGGCACGGCGTTCACGACGCGCACCAGAGCCGCCTTGACCGTCAGACCCGTGCCGCGCATTACGAACGTCACGGAGAGCGCGGGCAGTCCCGGTCAAGCCCTGACCCTGACCATCACCGCGCTCGGAATTGATTTGCAACCCGGCGTCACGCAGGTGAGTTTGGGTGCGGGCATCTCGGTCGGCGGCGGTGCGCCGGGCGGCTTCGGACTCGCCACCGTCATCAATACCACGACGCTTTCGGTTGAAATCAGAGTCCAACCCAACGCTGTCGCCGGAGCGCGCACGGTACGCATCAGGACGGGCGAAGAACTACTCGCACGCGCCGCCGCCTTCGATGTCGCGGCACTGACGCTCGCCGTCAATATCACATCACCCGCACGCCTCACGCTTATCAACGGCACGACCACCACCGTCACCGGAACGGTTGACGCATCGGTCACAAATGTTGATGTCAACGGCATCGCCGCGACGATTAGCGGCGGCATCTTCACCGCAGTGAACGTGCGGTTGCAGGAAGGCACAAATCTTTTGACCGCGACGGCGCGCGACGCGGCGAACAACGTCAGCACCGCGACCGTCGCCGTCACACGCGACACAGACCCGCCGACCGTGATGATTGATTCGCCGACCGACGGCGCGATACTGACAGCAACCGCCGTCAGCGTCACCGGCATGGTCAACGATGTCGTCGGCGGAACGGTCAACGCCGAACAGGTTGCGGTCACAATCAACGGCGTTCCGGCGACCGTGTTTAACCGCACGTTCAACGTCCCGGAACTCTTGCTGGTACGCGGAAGCAACACCTTAACCGCCGTCGCCCGCGACCGCGCGGGAAATGAAAATCGCAGTTCGATTACGGTCAACGTGCAGGACGCCGCCGGACAACAACGCATGGTTCTGGTTTCCGGCAACAATCAGGAAGCGGCGATAAATACTTTGCTTCCCGAACCGCTCGTCGTGCAGTTGATTGACGCGGGCAACGCTCCGCTTGCGAATCGTCCCGTGACGTTCACCGTGCGCCGCAGTGACGGCATCGTCAAATCCGCGACTGCGGAGAATCAAGAAGTCACGGTGACGACCGACGCCGACGGGCGCGCGAGTGTGCAGTTCCAACTCGGCACGCGCTCCGGTGTTGGCAACAACACGATTCTCGTCACGGCTTCCGGCTTCACGGACGAAATGATGTTCACGGCTTCGGCGCGTGCGGGTGCGCCGTCGTCCATCAAAGGCGCGATGCTTAGAAACGATACGCAGTACGGCATCGTCGGCAAACCACTCGCGCAAAGCTATCAAGTCATCGTCGTGGACGAGGGCGGAAATCCGGTCACAAACTCGCCCGTTATCTTTAATGTTGAAGCGGGCGGCGGCAATATCGAAGGGCAGGGAAGTGTCACGCGGAATACCGACAGCGACGGCAAAGCTTCCGTCGTCCTGACGCTCGGAATGCAGGAAGGCGTTAATAACAACATCGTCACCGCGACCTTCGACGGTTTTACGGGCGACCCTGTTTCGTTTCTCGCTTCCGGTCAAACGCTCGGCGCGGCAACCGCCACGCGCATCGTCGGCGTCGTGCTTGACATGCAGAATCGTCCTATCCCGCACGCCGAAGTAAAAGTCGTCGGCTGCGCCCTGTGTCCGACAGACCTTTCGACTTTCACAGACGCGCAGGGGCAGTTTGCGATTCCGAACGCCCCGGTCGGAGCTTTGACATTGTTCGTTGACGGCGAGACGACGACGCGACCCGAAAAGTTCCCGCACCTGACGTATCAATTTACGACCATCTCCGGGCAGGACAACACCGTCGGGCGACCGATTCAGTTGCCGACGGTTGATGTCGGGGCGACGAAAATCGTCGGCGGCGATGAAGATGTCGTGCTGACGATGACGGGCGTTCCCGGCGTCGCCTTCACGGTCTTCGCCAACTCCGCCCGTACACCGAGCGGCGAACGCTATGTCGGACCTTTGACACTCTCGCAAGTGTCGTCCGACAAAGCACCGATGCCGCTTCCCAACAACTCCGCGCCGCAGGTTGTGTGGAC
>JBGTMR010000206.1:0-12603 GCA_041743485.1 Pyrinomonadaceae bacterium | reverse complement strand
CTGCCCGCGATGCGCTTCATCTTTTCGAGTTCCGCCATCAAGTTCGATTTGGTGTGAAGGCGTCCGGCGGTGTCAACGATGAGGACATCGGAGTTGCGCGCCTTGCTTGCTTTTAAGGCGTCGAACAGAACCGCCGCCGGATCGGTTCCGGTCTTCTGTTGAATCAAAGGAACGCCCGTGCGTTCCGCCCAGATAGCGAGTTGGTCGGAAGCGGCGGCGCGAAACGTGTCGGCGGCGCAAATCAAAACCTCGTTGCCTTCCGCCTTGATGCGTTGCGCGAGTTTGCCGATAGTTGTGGTCTTCCCTACGCCGTTGACGCCGACAATCATCATCACATACGGCGTCACGTTCTCCGGCACAGTCGCTTCATTGGCGACGCCGTTCTTTTCCGCCACGTCGAAGATATTGATGATGTGATTCTTTATCGCGCGTTTGAGCGCGTCAACGTCGTTAATCTCTTTGCGCGTCACGCCGCGCCGCACGGCGTCGAGAATCTCCATCGTCGTCGGCACACCTAGATCGGCGGCGATTAAAACTTCTTCGAGTTCGTCCAGAAGTTCGGCGTCAATCTGTTTTCGGGCTTGGAAAACCGTGTCTATACGGTCGTTCAAACTGTGACGTGTTTTCTCGACCGCGCGCCGGAAACGCGCCGCGTAAGTCGCTTCGAGTGCGGCTTGTTCGGCGGCGAGTTCGGCGATTGATTTATCTAAACCTAAAACCGAACTCGAAAAAGACGAACGCGGACGCGCCGCGACTTCTTCGCGCACGACTTCACGCGCGACGGGCGGCATTGTTTCGCCTTCATCGGAAACCGTCGGTGTCGGTTTCGCCGTGTACATCTCACGCGCCTTCTGTGTCGGAGCGCGCGGCACATTGGAAGCCGCGTAAGATGTCGGCTCATCGGAAGGTGCGGTTGATGTCGTGACGGTCGGCGTTTCCGGTTCGGTTTGTGGCGGAGTTTCAAGCGGCGACGGTGCAATGACTGTTTCCCTGACGGGAACGACGGGCGCGGTTTGCGCGTTTGATGTTGCCGCGTTTAATGTCGTCAGGTTTGATGAAGCATCGGTTGTCCCGCTATCGGAGCGGTCATTCAAACCGAGCGTGATGATTTCCTTGCTCTTGCGTTTCCAAAAAAGTGCCATGTATTACCCGCGTCTTATGAGGTTATAAATTGAACGCGGGATTATAGCGGCAAACTTCGGTGAGAGAAAATCGAAGGTCAAAGGCGACCCGTTATCTAAGCAGATGTCGGCAGCAATTCCTGTTTGTCTGCGTTACTGAAATCCGATACGACTTCCGCTTCTTCTCTGACGATGCGCGCCTTTTGCCGCAACAAGGTTCGATTTTTGATGCGGTAAAACTCAAACGTCGCGTCTTTATCTTCCCAGTCAAGTCGGCATTGCGCTTCGCCGTTAGCGTCGCCGATGACGGGTGCGAGCGCGTCGAGAAGCCTGACGACTTTGCGATTCGTATCACGCCCCGTGTAATCGAACTCAAGGTGGTTTGCTCCGATGTCAATTCCCAAACCCGAAGCGTTTATAAGTTTTTCGGCTTGGGCTAAGTTCTCATTTGAGAGCGGAGCGAAACTCATATAGCAACTGTACTCAAGTATTTCCGGTAACATTTGCATCTCCTAAGCGAACGATTATTTCATGTTTAGCCCTGACTCGTTCGGCGTTGCGCCGGATAAAAGCCGCGACTTCGGTTGAAGGCTGCCCTGCCGTGAACTCAAACAGTGCCGTCCTGCCGGTTTCAACCGCGACGCGCAACGTCTCACGAATTTGTGCCTTGCGGCTTTGATTGAGGTAGTTCGACGGGGCTTGCGTGGCACTGACGGAGTTGGTTGTTTGCGCGATGTATGTGTCGTTCACCGCATCGAACTCTCGTTGACCGTAGCCTTCAATCTTGACGCTCGCCACGCCGCCGATGCGCGTCGCTAAATCGCTTGCCTTTGAATCTTTGTCACCCGTCGCAGTGAGGCGCAAAGGCTTGACTGAATTCATCGGCAAAAGATTTCTCCTTGCAACACGGTTGAATCAGCTTACTTTGGGTGTTGAAAACGAGTCAAGAGTTTTCCAAAATCGTTTTGCGAAACTAAATCATCGGAGCGACTTCTTGCTTGGGGGTGATGCTGACGTTTGGCAACGGTGTCGCTTGGGCGATGTGGGCTTGGGTTGGCTGGCGTGATGTGCCGGGTCGGATGAGATTCGCGGCGCAGGCTTGTTCAATCGCCGCGACGACGCGCGGGTCGTAGCGTGTCCCCAAGTATTTTTGCAGGATAGCCAATGCTTCTTCGGTTCGCATTGCTTTCTGATACGGGCGTTCCGTCGTGCAGGCGTCGAAGGTGTCGGCGACCGCGATGATGCGGGCTTGGAGCGGGATGTGTTCGGCGGTCAAGCCTTGCGGGTAGCCGCTTCCGTTTATCGCTTCGTGATGTTTTAAGATGCCGTCGAGATAATCTTTCATCTGCGGAATCAGCGACATGATTTTGTAGCCGATAAGCGGATGCTGCTTCATCTGCGCGAACTCGTCATCGGTTAAGTGTCCGGGTTTCTTTAGGATTTTATCGTCCACGCCGATTTTGCCTACGTCGTGCAGGAGCGCGCTGATGCGCGTGCGTTCGACTTCATCTTTCGGTAAGCCGAGCGTTTCGGCGATGGCGACCGCGTAGCGCGCGACGCGCTCACTGTGTCCGCGCGTGTACGGGTCTTTGCCGTCAATCGCGGCGGCGAGGGCTTTAATCGTGCCGATAAAGAGTTGTTTGTTTTCGTCTGCGGCGCGGTGTAAATCCGTGATGTGTTGTTGAAGCTGCGCGCTCATCGAATTGAACGATGCCGCGAGTTCGCCGAGTTCCGTGCGTTCGGTGTATGAACGTAAAGTGATTTGATTCGAGAAGTCGCCGCCCGCAATCGCGTGCGCCCCGCTTGCCAGTTCGCGCACCGGACGCGCGAGTTCACGCGCCATAAAGAATCCTATGCCGAGCGCGAACAATGCGGCGAGAAGCGAAATGAAAAGCGTTTGACGGCGCATGTCGCTGACGGAAACAAGGGCGGCACTTTCATTCTGAATCGCAATCACGCCGAGATTACCTTCGCCGTTATTGTTGTCCGTAGATTTTCCGTTCGGGTCAAAACGCGCGGTCGCATACGAACCGAGCATATTTAATTTCACTCCGTCGCGCTCAAAGGTGAACGGCGCGAGCGCGCTGCCGACCGCCGATCCCGCCTGCATCCAATCGCGCACGACGGGCAAATCCGTCATCGTTTGTTCGCTCAAAGCGAGCCGCACATCGGGGTGCGCGACGGCACTGCCCGTTTCGTCCACGACGAAGACAATAGGCGCGCCGCTCTCTATCAACTCTTTTTCATCCACCGAAGTTTTCTGTCCGACGGTGCGGAATACGTCGCTAAATGAAACGACCGCGACGACGGCGGCGACGATTTCATCTTCACCTTCGCTTCCGCCGCGCTTGCTCATCACGGGCGCGCCGATAGCGAAACACATTTCCTGACTTGAACGAATCAGCTTCGGACGCGAAATGATGACGCCGCTTCCCGCCATGCGTCCCAAGACATCGGCGGCGCGTTCATCGGCTTCTTCGCGGCTGATGACATCCGGTTTGTACGCGACGTGCGGCGTGCCTTTGACGGGTAAAATGGTGAGTGCGATGAGGTGCGCGTCTTCTTCGACGGTCTGCTCCAAACGCCCGTCGCCTTCTTCACGACCGACCGCACTCGTTCCGCCCGCAAGCTCGAACGCCCGCGCAAGGCTCATCACCACATCGCGGTATCGCTGCCCGTAAAGCTCAATCTGGCGCGCCTTGTCCTGCACGAGTTGTGCTTGATAACGTCCTTCGAGCGAACGCAGTTCCTGCCCGCTGCGGCGCGATAAGACCCAACCCGCCAAGCCGAGCGGCAACAGCCCGACGATTAACAGCGTCGCCATGACAAGGTATAAAAGCGGTATCTGTTTGGCTTTGGTTTGAGATTTGGGATGTGGCACGATTTGAATTGTTGAGAGAAAGGCGGAGAGTCAAGTTTAGCAGTGGAGAGGAAAAGGCGGGAGCGGCGTGATTTGTACCGCTTGATTGATGTTAGTCGGCGCACTGTGTCGTGTCAACAACGATTATTTCAGCGATTATCTTTTAGCGGTATTTCGGTAAGCTTCGGCTTTTTACAAACCTCGCGCGTCTAAACTTTTAGCGAGACAAGCAACGCGGTTTTCGGTGACGGGTGAAAAACATGGCGGCGAATCTTGCACTGAAGATGACACAGGAGACGACGGCACACACGATTGCGACGGATGAACAGATTCTTGAAGACGCGCGCTCCGGCAATCGCAATGCTTTCGGTGAAATCGTGCGCCGTTGGGAACGCCGCATCTTCGCGCTTTCCTACGGGATGCTCGGCTCGGTCGAAGACGCACGCGACGCGACGCAGGAAACATTCTTCGCCGCGTATCGCAACATCGGAAACTTTCGCGGCGAAGCCCGTGTCTCGTCGTGGCTCCACCGCATCGCCGTCAACCAGTGCATCACGCGCACGCGCCGCGCTAAAGTCCGTCCCGAAGTCGCTTTGGAAACGGTGCTGGAAAATAACGAACACCAATTTGCGAGCGGTGATTCGCCCGCGCTATCAACCGAACAAGAGGAGCGTTCAAAAGACGTGCGCGCCGCGATTGCGACCCTGCCCGTTGAACTAAGGCTAATCGTCGTAATGAAAGAGTTTGATGAAATGACGTTTCAGGAAATCTCGAACAGGCTCGACGTTCCGTTAAGCACCGTCAAGAGTCGTCTCTATACCGCGCTCAAGCAACTACAAATGAAACTCGCCCGACACGGTGAAAATCAAGATGTTCCGTCCGCCGCACAAGGGGAGAAAGCCGTACTTCGATGACACACGAATCTTCAACCGACATGAACAACCACGACTCCGATTCGACCGTTGCCAAAGCTGCGTGCGAACACTCCGCGCAACTCGTCACATATCTTTACGGCGAACTGCCGGAACTCGATACGGCAAGCTTCACCGAACATCTCGCCTCATGCGCGACGTGTAACGATGAAGCCGCCGCCTTCGGTCAGGTACGCGCACAGGTTAATGCCGTGAGATTGGCGATGCCCGACGTTCGCGTTTCACACGCCGCAGATTTTCTTGACGGACTTAACGCCATACATGCGTCAACCTTAAACGCACCGCCGAACGCTTTTGAAGCGACGCACGACACGCGACACACAAACGATGCCCCGCGTTCGGCATGGGCGGCACTCCGTGAACTACTCGCACTCACGCCGCGCTCCGTACAGGCGTGCGCCGCGCTCACAATAATCGCGATCTGCATGTTGGCGATGCTGGCTTTAATCAATGCCGAAGTTCAGTGGAATGCGGGCGGCGACTTCGCTTTTCGCACAGGCTTAACACGCAACATTACGCCGGATAACACGATGCCCGCGACGATGCCCGTCACCGCTTCGACCGTTGACCCCGCCATAATCGAAAGACTCGTCGCGGAACGGCTTGAGGCGGAATTGTCGCGCCGCGCCGACCGCGAACAAATCGCTTCCAACGGCAATCAAGTTAAGAACGAAATAGAATCCACTGCATCGGTTGTCTCGCCCGCCGCGAAACCAAGCACCGTCGAAGCGACGCTCAAACCGCGCACCGCACGCACCGCCTCACCGCGCGCCAAACGGAACACACAACGTCGCCGCACGCTCGACGCTCAGCCCGACGAAGCCGACGTGCCGCGCCTTTATGATTTACTCGGTGCGGCAGAATAGTTTTCAACGATGGAAACTCAAATACGGTGAAATCTTCAAGTTACACCCAAACTCTGATGCCTAAACACTTTTCAAACAGTCCTGTAGGGACTGATGACAATAGCCCAGCGATTTATCGCTGGGTTGGGGACAGTTGCATGTCCAGTCCCGTAGGGACGGCTGAACTTGCCGCGCAACAAACATTCTGCCGTCCCTACGGGACTTCGTTCATCTCTTGCGTGTGTCCCCAGCGATGAATCGCTGGGCTAAATTCATGCGTCCCTGACGGGACGAAAAGTGTCCAGACATCAGACTCTAATTATTACAGCCAAATCGAAAGCGCGGATTTAACTTTTAGCGAGACCGATGATGAACATGAAATCAACACCCCTCACACGACGATTGATAAGCCTGACGCTTTTGATTTGCGCTTTATCGTTCACCTCATCGCTGTACGCAAAACATAACGCGCAACAATCCGCCGCCTCTAATGGTCAAAACGAAAGCGGCGCGCCGACTTCTTCGACACGTTCCGGCAACTTTAAGCGGCAACCGATTTTGCGCTTGCTCAATTTATCGTTTGAGCAACGCGCCCAAATTCGCCGCATACGACAAGACACGGATGCTGTGCGCCGCACACTCGTCGCGCGTTTGCGAGCAGCCCAACGCGAACTCGATGCGGCTATCTACTCCGACGATGCGAGCGAGCAAACCATCGTTGAACGTGCGAACGCCGTCGCTGTCGCGCAGGGTGAATTGACGCGCCGCCGTGCCATCACAGAGTTGCACATACGCCGCGTGTTGACCGTACAACAACTCGCAATTCTGCGTGACCTACGCGCCAATGCCCGCGCGCAAAATACCCTTGACCGCGACGCCGCGAACCGGATCAACTCCGTCCGCAGACGACTTCGCTCTCGTCGCTCCCAAGCTCCAAATCCCCAATCCATACCCTGAACATTCCGCCATTCAAGTGCGCTTCAATTAGCACAAGCGACACGCGGAAACAGCCGGAGAGGTCAAGTGATATAAATACCGCTTGACCTCTCCGGCTGTTTCCGCACATCATGCGTTTCGATTCATTTTCAACCGAACATATCGCATGAACATTCTGATTCAAGCTTTACTTGAAATTCAAGAAACATTTTTGCTTGCGACGCGCGCCCTCGTCCGCATCATTCGTCGTCCGGCTTACTTCGCAGAGATTCTGACGCAGATTGACCGCATCGGCGTCGGCAGTCTATCCATTATCCTTCTGACGGGATTTTTTACGGGCGGCGTACTGACATTGCAGACCGTTCCGACACTCAAATCCTTTGGCACACAGAGCGTCACAGGGCAGCTTATAGCTCTTTCACTGGTGCGTGAATTGGGTCCCGTGCTGTCGGCGTTAATGGTCACGGCGCGTGTCGGCAGCGCGATTTCCGCCGAACTCGGCGCGATGTCCGTCTCGCAACAGATTGACGCGATGCGCGCATTAGGGACTGACCCGGTTCGCAAACTCGTAGCCCCGCGCCTTATCGCCCTGCTTATTTCGCTTCCGCTTTTGACTGTGCTTGCCGACATTATAGGAATTTTAGGCGGATGGATTGTCGCGGTCGCGCTGTTTCAACAAGATTCGAGTACGTTTCTCAACTCGGTTCGCAACGGCATCACGGGCGACGATGTTATCGGCGGTGTTATCAAACCGATTGTCTTCGGTTTTCTCATCTGCGCGATTTCATGCCGACAGGGACTGACGACCGAAGGCGGCACGGTCGGTGTCGGACTTTCGACGACGCGCGCCGTCGTGCTGTCCGCCATCATGGTTATCATCTCGGATTTCTTTCTCGCCAAAGCCCTGCAAGTCGTGCTAAACGTTCCGACTTGATGACGTGAAACGCGCTAAAGCATTAACCAAAACTTTTATGGTCTCCACTGATTTTGAACTTCAATCCGCACCCGATGCCGCAACGTCCGAAACGGTCAGCGACGCGGCGGCGGAATCAACCTTCGCGGAAGTTGACGACCGTTCGCGTATCGTCCCCGCCATCGAATTTCGTGATGTGCGTTTGACGTTCGGTGAGCGCGTGATTCTTGACGGCATCAGTTTCATCGTCCAGAAAGGTGAAACGAAAATCATTCTCGGCGGTTCGGGGACAGGGAAATCAACGCTCATTAAAATCATTCTCGGCTTGCTCAAACCCGATTCCGGGCGCGTGCTACTTGACGGCGAAGACATCACCGATTACACGGAAGAACAGATGATGAGCGTGCGTCATAAAATCGGAATGATATTTCAGGAAGGCGCGCTGTTCGATTCCCTTTCCGTGTATGACAACGTGGGGTATCGTCTGCACGAACAAGGCGTGGATGAAGCCCAAGTTGAGGAAGAAGTGCGGCGCATGTTGCGCTTCGTCAATCTCGAAGACGCGATTGAGAAAATGCCGATTGAACTCTCCGGCGGGATGCGGCGGCGCGTCGGCATCGCCCGCGCCCTCGTCGGCGGACCTTCGATAATTCTGTTTGACGAACCGACCGCCGGACTCGACCCGCCGACCGCGCGCACCATTTGCGAACTGGCGATAAAACTGCGCGACCTCGAAGACGTATCATCAATCTTCGTGACTCACGAAATGAATAACTTGACTTACCTCACAAGCGAATACGCGGTGGTGGACGATTCCGGCGAAGTCATACTCGAACAGGAAGGCGAGAAGTTGTGTTTAATCAACACCAAAATCATGATGCTCCGCGACGGTGAAATCATCTTTAGCGGCACGGACGAACTGCTTCGCAGATCCGATGACAAGTACATCCAAACGTTCATACACGGAAGGTAGCGAAAGTAGAAAGTCGAAGGGCGAAGGGCGAAAGTAAAAATCAGAATACAGCTTGCATCTCTCAACTTTATAACCCTTCGCCCTCGCCCTTCCTTAACTTTCGCCCTTCGACTTTCGACTTTCAACTTTATCAACTATGTCTCCACCAAAAAAAAATACCGGCATACGCGCCGTGCGCGTCGGCATCTTTATCGTGATTGCCATCGTGTTGTTAATCTTTCTGATTCTCAACGCATCGGGCGACATTTCGCCGTTCGCGTCGAAGATAAAGCTACGCGCCCGCTTCGCCAACGCCGACGGCTTGCGTCCCGGCGCGGAAGTTCAACTCGCGGGCTTGCGCGTCGGCAGCGTCGAAGAAGTGCGGCTGCTTCCGCCGTCGGAAGGCAATCAGAATCAGCGCATCGAAGTTGTTTTGGGCGTTGATGAAACCATTGACGGGCAGCCCGTGACCGAACGCATACGCACCGATTCGACCGCGCTTTTAACAAGTCCGAGCCTTCTCGCCCCCGATAAAGTCGTCAACATCTCGCCCGGTACGGCGGTCGCCGACCCGGTGACGGAAAATTATTTACTGCCTTCGTCATCCGGCGGCGGACTCTCCGATTTAACTTCTTCGGGCAAAGATTTGACCGAACAACTGACACGCTTCTCGTCTGAAACTACCGACATCGCCCGCAAAATCAATCAGGGACAAGGCACGTTCGGGCGGCTTATCAACGACGAAGCGTTTTACAATAACCTCAATGCGGCAGTGCGCGAATCGCAAGACCTTATCAACCAGATTCGCGCCGGACGCGGCACAGCCGGACGCTTAATCAACGACCCCGCGCTTTACGAAAGCCTGAACGCATCAATCCAACAACTGCAAACCATCGCCACCGATTTACAACAGGGGCGCGGCACAGCCGGAAAACTCCTCACCGACGAACAACTTTACAACGAAACGCGCGACACCATCGCCGAAGCCCGTCAAAGCATCACGCGCCTTAATGAATCAATCGCTGAAATCAACCTTGTCGTCAGTGACCTTCGCGCCGGACGCGGCACGGTCGGAAAACTTCTCACCGACGAACAACTTTACAACGACACACGCGCCGCCATCGCCCGCTTCAACACCACCGCCGAACGCATTGATACACTCGTCGCCGGAGCGCAACGCGGCGAAGGCACACTCGGCAAACTCCTGACCGACGAACAACTTTACAACAACGTCAACCAACTCTCCGCCGAATCCGTCAAACTCCTTTATGACTTCCGGCAAAACCCGCGCAAGTATTTAACCGTCAAGTTCGAGTTGTTCTGAGAAGCAGAGGGCAGTAGGCAGTAGGTAGAATAAGACATGGTGACTGGCTAAAATCGCTTGCTTTATCAATTCACCATCAATGCGAATCAAGGGTAAGTATGCCCCTGTCTTTGGCTGCGGCAGCAGCGACAAGTTGGTAGCCCACAGTGAAGCGATAGCGTAACTGTGGGAATGAATCAGAGAGAGGTTTCAAGCTACGGTAGTAGCGGCAGAAATCATCAGCAAGCGATTCTCATCCCGGCTATCTTACGCTGCTACCGCAGCTGGAAATCTTGGTATCGCTTAAACCCACAGTTACGCTTGCGCTTCACTGTGGGCTACCGACTTGCCGCTACTGCCGTAGCTCATGAACATAGCAATCGAAGTCCTTTACCCTTGATTCGCATCATCAACTATTCACCATCAACTTCTCTATTCTGCCTACTGCCTACTGCCCTCTGCCTACTGCTTTCCGGTTCCTGTTTTAACAATCGTGTCGTGTGGTCGGTGACGCTTGTGTGCGGTGTGACGAGTTCGCCCGTGTTGCGGCGCGCGGTGTCGAATAAGGAAGCGCGCGGAACGTGTGGCGAAAGTTGCGCGGCGGGTTGCGGCGCGGCGTTGAAAGCGGGCGGGGCGTAAGCCGCTTCAAGCGTAGGTTGATTGATATTCGTTTCACCGGCAGACGGCAGGAACAGCAGCGAATAGATGATTCGCATTAAGCCGCCGACGTAACCGATCAATGCGAAGAAGGCGATAGCTTCCCTGTCGCCGCGTTGAGAGGCGATAATCGAAACGATGAGCGTCGCCAACATCATCAACAACACTCCTTGCCTCACACCGTCGCGTCTTGTTTTTGGACGCTTCTTTTTTTTCGCCGTCATCGTTTGCGGTATCACGCCGCCCGTCGCCAGTAACTGCTCGACGTTCGTCAACAGAAAGCCGCACCGTGAGCAGTACCGCACGTCACCTGAAATCTGATTTTGACCGCACTGCGGACAATACATTTTGAATCCTCTTTTGTTGGAATGATAAACCTAAGGATAGGATAACCGTTAAGTTCTTCGCACGTCTTTACGTTCGTCAGAGGTCACAGGTTCACGCGAAAATCCCGCATCGTAAAATCACACACGCGGAAGTTTCGCGTCACACAGAAAACGCAACGTCGCAAACGCCCGCCCCTGATAATGCGCCGCGCACCGCAAAGTATCAACAATCAAACTCAACAAGCTTTGCCTCTCGCCCAAAGGCAAGACAATTTCTTTACTCAAGTCCGCATCCGTATTCAGCACCGCGAAGCCGCGCCCGCGCATCGCTTCCGCTTCCGTCAAATAATTGATGATGTCGCTTGCGCGCGGCAAGGTTTCCGGCAGCGTCCACTCGAAAGGGTCGTCCCACAAGTTCGCCGTGATACCGCCGAAAGTTTGTTCGACCTTGCCCGCACTTCGCAAGATGTATTCACCGCATGAATACACGGGCAGCGTCGCGGACGTGCGCGGTTGGCGATACAAAAATTCCGGCGGCACAGTCTCGATAAACAGACACGAATCGGCATGTATGCGCGTGAACTGCTCATCTAAAACCCCGATTAAATCTTTCCCGCTTCCGGCTTTGTCGCTCATAGATTTCATTGTACACATCGAACGAAGTCGGCGGTTGTTTTCGCTTTTAATGTTTCAACTCTGCGGCTCTCCGCGTCGGGACTCTGTGTTTCTCTGCGTTCTTGCCCAAGTTTATTAAACGCACAGAACCGCAGAGTTCAAGACGCGGAGAACCGCAGAGAAAGAGACGGACAAGCTATGTGACGAAACAGATTTTGGTGTTGTTTCGCGGCTCATGACTTGATTTTGTATTTATGCGATTGCTTCTTGTACTCTCGCTTGAGTGAACACCAACCCGCACCCCGACACAACCGACGCTTTTCACATCAACTCGAATATCCGCGATGATGTATGGCACGCCGACCCGCAAAATTCGGCTTACGAATGGTGGTACTTCGACGCCGTGAGCGATGACGGGCGCGACGTGTTGGTCGTCATCTTTCTAACCAACTTCATCTTCTCGCCGCGCTACAATCAATCAACACAACTTCATCACGCGACGCAATACGAGACAAAGCGCGAGGCAACCAGCCCGCCGCGCTTTCCCGCCGTCGTGTGCTGTCTGTACCGCGACGGTCGCCCGCTTGTTCGCTCTATCAACGAACACGCCGCGCACGATTTCACGGCGTCAACCCACACTCCCGCGTGTCGCATCGGTGATAGTTCGTTCGAGTACATAAACGATGAAAACAACCCTCGTTATGAACTGAAGATTGATGTAAAGTTGCGCGCCCAACGTCATCTTAAAGCACACTTCGCGTGGCGCACCGTCGAAGCCTCACTGCTCGAAACCGACGCGCCCGCATCCGTATTAAACAGGCATGAATGGAACATGGTCGCCCCGCGTTGTCATGTCGAAGGTTCGTTCCGCATCACCGACCGCGACAAACACACGCACGAAACCAAATGGACAGGCACGGGCTACCATGACCACAACCGCGACACGCGCCCACTGACCGAGACTGTCGCTGATTGGCAATGGGGACGCGCGCACTTCCCCTCTGCGACCGCGATTTTCTATCGCTTTCGTGAGCGCAACGCTTCCGAAGCCGTCACGCGCTTACTGCTCATCCGCAATCAAAAGCTAACGATTCATAACGCGCAACTTCACACACACCGCACGCGCCTCAACCGCTTCGGCTT
>JBGTMR010000205.1:0-2258 GCA_041743485.1 Pyrinomonadaceae bacterium | reverse complement strand
GTTGAGCGACGAACTGCGAATTGAACTCCCCGTCATCAAACTCGCTTCCGAGATTATCGCGGAACTCGATTTCACACGCGCCAAATCAATTCTCGCCACGCGCCTCGAATGCGTCGAACCCGTCATCGAAAGTGATGATAGAAACGCGACGATTGAACTCGAAGAAGCGCGTCACCCTCTGCTCGATGAGCGGTTGCGACGTGAAGGAAAGAGTGCCGTGCCGTGTTCGTTCACGTTAAGCCAAGAGCGTCCGGTGATGGTGATTTCGGGGGCGAACGCGGGCGGCAAAACCGTTGTCTTAAAGACCGCCGGACTCAACGCCCTCGCCGCGCTTTCCGGCTTGCACGTTCCGGCGAAGCGGGCGCGCGTCCCCGTGTATCGTTCGATACTCGCCGACATCGGCGACGCGCAATCTCTCGCCGCGAACCTCTCGACTTTCACCGCGCACGTCTCGAACATACGTCGCATGATTGATGCGTGCGAATCGCCCGCGCTTGTCTTGCTCGATGAAGTCGGGACGGGAACAGACCCCGAAGAAGGCTCGGCGTTGGGCGTCGCGGTGGTTGACCATTTCCGTCGTGAGTGTGGGGCGCACCTCATCGCCACGACGCACTATCGCGGCTTGAAGATTTACGCCGCCAACGATGAGACGGTAACGAACGCGAGCGTGGAGTTTGACGAGCGCACGCTTCAACCGACTTATCGTTTATTACTCGGACTCGCCGGTTCATCTTCGGGCTTGGAAATCGCGCGCCGTTTCGGTTTCCCCGCAAGCATTATCGAAGCCGCGAACCAACGTGTCGAAGTTTCATCACGCGAAGCGAGCGCGTACTTAAACCGCATCAAACGCGAATCGGAAGAAGCCGAAACCCTACGGCGCACACTCGAAGAAGAACGCCTCGCGGTCGCGGAAAAGTACGCCGAACTCGACCGCGATGCCGAACGTCGCGCGACGGAACAACAACGCGAGTTTGAGCGCGAAATGCAAAAACTCTTGCGCGACTTTGAACAACAGGCGACGAAAGCGACCGCCGACATCGCCGCCAAAATCGAAGACCGTGCCGCACGCGCACGCGCCGAACGTGACGCCGCCACGCGCCGCGCCGAAGTCGCACGCGAAGCCGAACGCCTCAAACGTGAACACGCCAAAACCGCACGCGCTTCGTCATCAAGCGGGGCGCGCGTCATCCGTCAGAACACAGGCACGATGCCCGCCGCGTCATCTTCGACGAACGGCGAAACCTTCACCGCTTCACGCACACGCGACATCACAGACATCAAAGCGGGCGACCGTGTGCGCGTGCTTTCCCTTGACACTACCGGCATCGTCGAACGTCGCAAAGGTGATGAAGTTGAAGTCCGCGCGGGCGTGCTTCGCTTCCGCGAAAAACTCAATAACCTCGAACTCGTCGAAGCCGTCGCCGAACCTACAAGCACACGCGGGGCGCGTCTTCAAAGACAGGCACAGGCACGCGGGACGGAACTGCGTTTGCGCGAAACGTCTTTCGACCATTCATCCGAACTCAACCTTATAGGGCGCACGGTTGACGAAGCGACCGACGCGACCGACAAGTTTTTAGACGAAGCCTACATGCACAACCTAAACCCGATTCGCATCGTTCACGGCATCGGCACGGGCGCACTCAAACGCGCCATTGCCGACCTCCTCCGTCATCATCCGCACGTCGCGCGTTATTCAACTGCACCGCGTGAACAAGGCGGTGACGGTGCGACTGTTGTTGAGTTAAAGCAGTGATGATTATTAGAAATCAAGGCTGATGTCTGGACACTTTTCATTGTCCCGTCGGGGACGTTTGACAATAGCCCAGTGATTTATCGCTGGGGATGGCGACAACTGGATTTTCAGTCCCACAGGGACGACTGAATTACAAGCAAGAGATTCAGCCGTCCCTATGGGACTTCCGTCTTTCTCCACATCTGTTCCCAGCGATGAATCGCTGGGCTATTATCAAACGTCCCGGACGGGACGAAAAGCCGCCCAGACATCAGAGATTAAGGACAAGCAAACATGCCTTTACGAATTTACAGATGCACGCTAATTCTCACTGTGTTTGGCACAATGTCTCTGTCGTTAATGTTTGTTGTGAAGCCAACCATTGCCCAAAAGAGTTCAGACATCGAAGTGCCAAAAGAGATAGTTAGGCAGCTAACTAAAGTAGAAAAGTTGAAAGAATCAATTCGAGTTAAGCCGGATGGAAGTGCTGAAAATCTTTCAGCCAAACTGATAAATCTCAATC
>JBGTMR010000204.1:0-9925 GCA_041743485.1 Pyrinomonadaceae bacterium | reverse complement strand
TCGGTCAGGGGCGAGCCGAACATAGTCGCGCCACTCATATTTCAGTCGAAGTCAACGGAGGTCAACCTTGATGTTACGCATAAAAATCTTCATGACCCGCGCCGCCGTGTGCGCGGTGCTGGTGCTGCTTACGGCGGTTGCCACCCAAGCCCAATTTCGTGCCAATCTTCAAGGCACCGTCACCGACCCAAGCGGTGCGGTCGTCTCCGGTGCAACCGTCACACTTCTCAATAACGAAACCAGTCGCACGCAAACCACGACGGCAAGCGACGAGGGCTTCTACCGCTTCTCGCAACTCGCGCCCGGCAGCTACAACCTTACTGTCGAACAAGCAGGTTTTAATAGAACCCTGATTGATAACATTACGGTTTCCGGCGAAGATTCAACAGGCATTGACGTAGCCCTTACAACCGGCTCGGTGCAAGAAGAGGTCACGGTTTCAGCCACTGCCGCCGGACAAGAGTTAGAAACCGAGACTGCCAACATTCGCGGTATAATCACCGCCGAGGAAGTGAGGCAACTGCCGCAGGTTGGACGCGACCCATATTCGCTTGCGCGCACTGCTCCCGGCGTCTTCGGCGATGTCGCGCGGAGTGGTTCCGGTACGGGGTCAGTTTTGATTCCCGGTGTTGAAGGTGCGGGCGGTTCGAGTAGCGGCTCGTTTCAAGTTGAAAATCAAACGCAAATTTCCGCGAACGGTCAGCGGGTTTCGAGTAACAATTTTCAAATTGATGGCGTCAGCGTCAACAGTCTCGGACAGGGCGGAGCGGCGGTCGTCACGCCGAATCAAGAATCCGTAAAAGAAATAACCGTTGTCAGCAGCAGCTACTCGGCGGAAGACGGGCGCAATACAGGAGCGCAAATTAAGGTCGTATCGCAAAACGGCACGAATGAGTTGCATGGTTCGGCGGTTTTCAATTACGCCTCACCGAAGCTAAACGCTTTCAATAAATTCTTCGGCAGCACACAGTTTCCGAGTGCGCCGCAACGTGTCGGATTGGCTGAACGAAAATTCGCCGGAAGCCTCGGCGGACCTGTCGTTTTACCGCGTCCCGGCGAAGGCACACCGTTTTTTTTCAACGGCAGAAATAAATTATTCTTCTTCTTTTCATACGAAGGTTTGCGCCGCACCAACACGGAATTCAGCGACCGCTTTATCGAAACGCCTGAGTTTCGTCAATACGTCATTTCGACGCGCCCCAACAGCCTCGCCGCGAGACTCTACAGCACGCCCGGCATCCTCCCACGCACCGTCGCCACCGGACTCGCTTCCGGCGGCACGCCTGCCGGTTCAGTTGTCATCAACGGTCAGGCAGGCAGGAGTTTCGATATTGGCTCACTCAATCGCCCACTTGGACAGAAAATTAATACCCGACTGCTTGACGGCATCCCTGACATAACTCTTGCGCGCATCGCCTTACCGAGTGCGCTCAGGGGTAATCAGTACAACACGCGCTTTGATTTCAATGCGAGTGACGCAGACCAATTCGCCGTCAGCACTTTCTTTACTAAACGCGACGAATTATCGGTGCCGCGAGACGGACGCCCGCTCTCCGATGTTCGTTTCCAACCGCTCAATTCCGCCGCCACGTTGAGCTATATCAGAACCATCTCGTCGAGCATCATCAACGAAGCCCGCGTCAACTTCACGCGCTTCAAATCCGATCAACTAAATGTCGGCGGAGACACCGATTATTCGATTCCGCAACTTACTGTTGCCGATTTTAATCTTGTTGGTGGCGACTTCGGCAACCTCGGCATATTCGGCGGTCCTAATTACGGCGCGGATCGCTTTGCGAGTCCGAACGTCTTGACGCAAAACACTTTTGAAGTGCGCGACACACTGACCTATGTACGCGGCAATCAAGCTTTCAAGTTCGGCGGCGAGGTGCGGCGCGAACAGGACTACAACAACCTGCTTTCGACTGCGCGACCCGAATTCGTCTTTGACAATTTCTTGTCTTTTGCTAACGACGCACCGTTCTTTGAGAACATTGACGTTGACCCACGCACCGGCGGTTCGGCGAACGGGCAGCGTTACTATCAAACGACTTCCTACGGTGTGTTTATCCAAGACGACTACAAGGCGCGTCCAAACCTCACGCTCAACATCGGTTTGCGTTACGAATACCAATCACCGTTGACCGAGGACGAAGGGCGTTTGACAAATTATGTCTTCGGTCCCAATGGCGTCGTTGATGGGCGCGTTGTTACCGTTGACCGCCTATACGAACCTGATCGCAACAACTTCGCGCCGCGTCTTGGCTTTGCCTACTCGCCAAACTTTGGCGATTCGTTCGCCGGACTTTTCAAAGAAAACCGCGCCGTGATTCGCGGCGGCTTCGGTATTGCTTACGACCGTTTGTTTCTCAATCAGTTCACCAACAATCGCCGCAACACACCGTTCTTCGCGGGCGCAGGATTGTTTAGCGGCAGTGCGACTAACAGCGACCAAATTGTCTATACCTTCAGCACACCCGGCTCACCGCTCGTTTATCCAACAAATCCGAATTTAACGCGCGGACTTGATCCGGTGACCGGCGGCTTGCTTGACGCTAACCCGCAAACCTTACCCGGTGGCTTCATTCGTCGTGACGTTCCCGTCGATGTCGAAGCCACACTGTCAAGCGTCCCAAACGCTTATGTTTATAATTATTCGCTTGAGTTGCAATACCAAATCTTCAAGCAACTCATCGTGTCCGCAGGTTATCAAGGCAGTTCCGGTCATCAACTGATTCGCGTTGTTGACCTCAATCGCTTCACACCCGGTGACACTTTCGGCGCACGCGACGCGGCGGGCAACATACGCGACCGTGGCTTGCCACAATTCAATGACATTCAACGCGACCGCGTGCAAACGCGCGACCAAAACGGCAATCCGATCACGCCGCGTCTTACGGGAAACCCGAACTTCAACCGCATCTTCGCTCCGCTCCCCGATGTGAATTCAAACTACAACGCGCTTCTCCTTCGCGCGACGCGCAACTTCGCCAGCAACTTTTCGCTTGACGCCAATTACCGCTTCGCCAAGTCAATCGACACCGCGTCATTCGCACGCGGCGCACAACAAACCGATCCGAGCGATCTTCGTCTCAATCGCGGTCCTTCGGATTTCGATGTCAAACATAATCTCGTTATCTCCGGTTTGTACCGCATTCCGTTCTTCAACGACGGCAGAGGTGTCCTCGGTAAAGTTCTCGGAGGTTTTGAAATCAACGGCATTCTCTCTGCACACTCCGGGTTCCCGTTCACACCAATTATTTTTGGACCTGAAGACGCCGATTACAACGGTGACGGCTTCGTTCCCGACCGCCCAACCGCGTACTTCGGCGGAGTGATTGAGAATCCGTCGAATCAAGATTTCATCAACGGAATCTTCCCCGGCAACAACCCGTCGCGTTTCTTCTCGCTCACGCCGGGACCCGCCGGAATCGGTCGCAACTCCTTCCGTGGACCTAGCTTTCGCCAAATAGATTTGGCGATTGTTAAGCAAACCGCTTTGCCGTTTATCAGCGAACAATCACGGCTTGACGTGCGCGCCAATTTGTTCAATGCCTTCAACACTCTTAATTTGTCCCCGTTCTTCCCTGTAACTACAGAGGTTGACGTGAGCAACCCCAATAACTTCGGGCGTATCCGGTCTGGACTCGCGGGACGCACGGTCGAATTCCAAGCGCGATTCAGTTTCTAAGATTAAGGCTTGGTCAAGTAAATCAAACATCGCATGAACAACTCCAACGAGTTGTTCATGCGATGTTTTTAGCACATTATTATTTTGATGATCCGCTCTGTTTTTCAAAACATTCGTCGCCTGTGCGCTTTACTGTTGATACTCGTTAGCTGTCCTTATATCACCTTCTCCATTATCGCACTCCACGCCGGGAACTTTCAAAAGCGCACATCGTCTAAGCTAAACACAAAGGACGATGCTTTTCTCGAAGACCTTTCGCGCCGTTCGTTTCAGTTTTTCGCTGAACACAGCAACCCGCAAACGGGACTTGTCGCCGACCGCGCACATGCCGATGCGACGCCGTTTGTCGAGGGCGACAATCATTACAAAATTGCGAGCAGCGCGGCGACGGGTTTCGGGTTAGTTGCTCTGTGCATTGCCGCCGAAAGAAGTTGGATGCCGCGACAACAGGCACGCGAGCGTGTGCGTGTGACGCTGGATTTTTACGCGAATAAAGCCGTGCATGAACGCGGTTGGTTTTACCATTTCGTAAATTCGGAAACGGGCGAGCGGCGTTGGCGGAGTGAAATTTCTTCGATTGATACGGCGTTGTTGTTGGGCGGAATTTTAACCGCGCGCGGCTACTTTCGAGACGATAAAGAGATTGTAAATTTAGCGACGAAGATTTATGAGCGCGTGGATTTTCAGTGGATGCTCAATGGACATCCGACGCAGTTGTCGCACGGTTGGCGTCCTGAAAGCGGGTTTATCAAGAACCGTTGGGATGATTACAGCGAACAGATGATGCTGATTTTAATGGCAATCGGTTCGCCGACTCACCCTATAACGCCGCGTGCGTGGCGCGGCTTTTCGCGCAAGCGAATCACTTATGCCGGAATCAATTATATGCACGCGCACCCGCCGCTTTTCATACATCAATTCTCGCACGCCTTTGTGGATTTTCGCGGACGCCGTGAGACTTGGTATCCGTTCGTGGACTTCTTCGATAACTCCGTCAAAGCCACGCACGCGCACCGTCAAGCGTGCATAGATTTGAGCGACAACTTTCCTTCATACAGTGAAAATATGTGGGGCATTACGGCTTCCGATAGTCAAAAAGGTTATACGGCGTGGGGAACGCCGCCGCCGACGCCGACGATTGACGGTTCAATCGTGCCGTGCGCGGCGGGGGGTTCATTGATGTTCACGCCGGAGATTTCCCTCGCCGCTTTGAAAGAGATGCGTGCGCGGTACGGAGATAAAATTTACGGGCGTTATGGATTTGTTGACGCCTTCAATCCGTTGACGAATTGGACGAATCCTGACGTGATAGGCATTGATGTCGGGATAACTTTAATCAGCGCGGAGAATTTGCGGACGGGTTTGGTGTGGCGCGAGTTTATGCGAAACACGGAAATCACGCGGGCGATGGATGCGGTCGGGTTGAAGCAAAGTCGAAAGTCGAAAGTCGAAAGTCGAAAGTTTAGGAAGTGAAAATTTTATGAAGCTTAATACAACTATTGGAGGTTTGCTTGTGATGTCTAAAATGAAATCGTTTTTGTGTTTGGCGTTGCTTTCGGCGATGGTGTTGGGCGAGTCTTTCGCGTTCGCACAGGTGCGCCCGACGACGACAAGCCGCACACAAGCCGCGCGCGGTGCGGTGCGTAATGCCCCTGATGAGCGAGTTGAGCGGCGCATCAACGATTTGTTAAGCCGCATGACACTCGCCGAAAAGTTGGGTCAGCTTCAAATGCTCGACGGTGAAGCGAACGGGAAGTATCGTCCCGAACATCCCGAAATGATTCGCAAAGGCTTGCTCGGTTCGACACTCAACGTGCGCGGCGCGAAGCAGGTCAACGAACTTCAACGCATTGCGATGAACGAATCGCGTTTGAAAATCCCCGTGCTGTTCGCGTTCGATGTGATTCACGGCTACCGCACGATTTTCCCCGTACCGCTCGGTGAAACCGCGAGTTGGGACGCCCAAGCCGCCGAAGAATCGGCGCGAATTGCGGCGCGTGAAGCATCGGCGACGGGTGTGCGTTGGACGTTCGCGCCGATGGTTGATGTCGCGCGTGATGCGCGTTGGGGACGCATCGTCGAAGGGGCGGGCGAAGACCCTTACCTTAGTTCAATCATGGCTCGCGCCCGCGTGCTTGGCTTTCAAGGCACGGACTATTCGCAGCCCGATAGAGTCGTCGCGTGCGCCAAGCACTGGGTCGCTTACGGGGCGGCGGAAGGCGGGCGCGATTACAACACGACCGACATGAGCGAACATGCGTTGCGCGAGATTTATTTTCCGCCTTTCAAAGCCGCGCTCGATGCCGGAGTCGGAACATTTATGAGCGCGTTCAATGACTTAAACGGCGTGCCGACAAGCGCGAATCGTTTTACGTTGACCGAAGTTTTACGGGACGAATGGAAGTTCGACGGAGTTGTCGTCAGCGATTACGAATCGGTGAAGGAAGTCATCAACCACGGCTTCGCTACAGGTGGTGCGGACGCGGCGCAACTCGCTTTGAATGCGGGCGTTGATATAGAGATGGTTTCGCGTCTCTACAATCAACACGCGACCGCGTTGATGAAGGAAAACAAACTCACGCAAAGCACGGTTGATGAAGCCGTGCGGCGCGTGCTTCGCATTAAGTTTCGTTTGGGTTTGTTTGAAAATCCTTACGTTGACGAAACACGCGAAGCGAGGGACATCTTAAACTCCGAACACAGAATTGCCGCCCGACGCATCGCCGGACGTTCGATGGTGTTGTTGAAAAACGAAAACAACCTTTTACCTTTAGCGAAAACCGCGAAGTCAATCGCGGTCGTCGGGGCGTTAGCTGATGACCCGAAATCTCCTCTCGGTTCGTGGACGGGCGACGGGCGCGCCGAAGATACAATCACGCTACTTGAAGGAATCAAAGCGAAAGTCTCCGCTTCGACAAAAGTTGTTTTTGCGAAAGGCGTTAGTATCAACGTGCGCGGGGCTTCGGGAAATTACGATGACGCCCCCGTCAATGAATCGAACGCGGGCGGTACAAACGTCGCGCAGGCAACCGCCGCGTCCGCCGCGAGAAGTGCCGCCGCCCCCGTTTCCGCGACGGCTTTTGATGAAGCCGTGAGTGCGGCGCGCGCGTCGGATTTAACAGTTATCGCAATTGGTGAAACCGCAGAGATGTCGGGCGAAGCCGCGTCACGCACGACGCTTGATTTGCCCGGCAGACAACTCGAACTTGTGCAGGCGATTCACGCGACGGGCAAGCCTTACGTCGTCGTCTTGATGAACGGTCGCCCCTTGACGATAAATTGGATTGCGGAAAATTCGAGCGCGATTTTAGAAACGTGGTTCGCCGGAACGGAAGCCGGAAACGCGATTGCCGATGTGCTTTTCGGTGATGTCAACCCGTCCGGCAAACTCCCCGTCACGTTCCCGCGTGCCGCCGGACAAGCACCGATGTATTACAACCATAAAGCGACGGGTCGCCCGCCGACGACCGGAAAATACACGTCGAAGTATCTCGATGTTCCGGTCACGCCGCTCTACCCGTTCGGACATGGTTTGAGTTATACGACATTCGCATTATCTAACTTGCGTCTAAGTCAGCCCCGCATCAAAACCGACGGACGTGTCATCGTCACACTTGATGTCGCCAACACCGGCACACGCGCGGGCGATGAAATCGTTCAGCTTTACATACGCGATTTGGTGGCAAGCCTGACCCGACCCGTGCGCGAGTTAAAAGCCTTTGAGCGCGTCACGCTTCGACCCGGTGAACGCAAACAAATTTCGTTCACACTCACACCCGCCGAACTCGGTTTCATCAATCGTCAAAACAGATTTATGGTCGAGCCGGGAGCGTTCAAAATCTTCGCCGGAACGAGTTCGGTCGGCGGCTTGGAAATTGATTTGAACGTCGAATAGTTTCGCTGCGTCGTGCCAAATTGCGGCAGAGGTTAAGGAGTAGAAATCATGCAAATCACCTTGACCGCCGTCTTTCAAAAAGTACCGGAAGGCTATATCGCTTTTGTTGAGGAGCTACCCGGAGCCAACACGCAGGGCGATACGCTCGAAGAAGCACGCGAGAATTTGAAGGAAGCGGTGTCGCTTGTACTCGAAGCTAACCGTCAACTTGCGGAGGATCGCTCGTCGGGCAGGAAGTCGTCCGTGAGCCGTTGCTGGTTGCGGCAGCACGAAGCGGCGCGATTTAATCCGTCATCTGGAAGCGCACGGATGTGAGAAGTTGCGCGAAGGCGGCGACCACACGATGTATGTTAATCGCGCCGTCAAGAAGGTGTCCGCCGTACCGCAACATCGTGAAATCAAAAGATTTCTAACAGGTCAGAAAGTAATCTGAAATAGGGCTGATTTGCTGAACTTTTGAGGATAAAATTTTTGGGGTTTTCTAACTCTCTCCTTATCCCTGCTCATATGCCGCCAAAGAAGTTGCCATTGCGGGTCGGTGCTTACGCCCGCGTCTCGACGCATGACTAACCAAACCCTCTCGCTACAGAAGCGGAAGATACGCGAATATGCGAAGAGTCGCGGACTTGAACTCGTGCATGAGTATCAGGAAGTCGAATCGGGAGCGGAGCTGCGACCGATGCGCTAAACGTTGATGCGAGCGGCACGACGACGTGAGATTGATGTCATTCTCGTGTGGAATAATCAAGATCGCGCACTCTCGATGGACACACCATTTGCCATCCGAGACCAAAACGCGCGAGGTACTTACGCAAGCGGTCGGCATCGTTCGTCACACTGCGGCGGTCACGCGAAGCACCGAATAATTTGCGTCCGGCTTCCGACAACGTGCGCGACTCGCGGCAAATCTTTATTACACTTTCCAGTTGCAGGGCGTCGAACAAATCCAGTTTGACGAGTGTCTCCTCATCGAGGAGTTGTGCGAGCGTGTGATTGCACGCCGAGTGTGCGCCGTTTGGATTCGTGTGCCACGCGCTGTTAAGACGTTCGATTTCTTCTTCAACGATTTCAAGCGAAATCCTACCGCCCGGTGCGAGCGTCGCCATGCGTGTCACGGCGGCACTCAAGTCACGGAAGTTGCCGCTCCAATGTGCGTCGGAGCCGGTGGCGAAGCGCAGGAATGCGGCGCGGGCTTCTTTGTTGAATGTGACGTGTGTGCCTTCGCGCCGTGCGTAGCCTTCAAGTTCGTAGTTCAAATTAGGTTCGATGTCTTCGACGCGCTCACGCAAACCGGGAAGCTGAAACGTCCATAGGTTGACGCGCGCATACAAATCTTCGCGGAACTTCCCTTCTTTAACATTCGCTTTCAAGTCGCAGTTCGTTCCGGCGATAATCTGAAAGTCGCTGCTCGCTTCTCTGTCGCTGCCGAGTGGCAGAAACTTCTTTTCTTCGATGGCGCGCAGCAGCATCGCCTGTTCATCCACACCCAACTCGCCGATTTCATCAAGAAACAGCAAGCCTTTGTCCGCTGCCTTGAGCAGTCCGGCGCGGTCGCTTTGCGCTCCGGTGAACGCGCCTTTCTTGTGACCGAAAAGGGCGGACATCGCCGCATCGCCGCGCAACGTCGCGCAGTTGACTTCGACGAACGCGCCCTGCACTTGATGTTCCCGATGCTTGAGTTCGTAGATGCGACGCGCGAGACGCGACTTGCCCGCCCCCGTCGCTCCCGTCAGTAGAACCGGAGCGCGCGAGCGAATTGCGACTTGCTCGATGCGCTCGATAAGGCGGTTGAAGTTTTCGTTGCGCGTCTCTATCCCGGATTTCAGAAACGAAACGGCTGCCTGTTGCTCTTGCGTAAAGCGCGAGGCGAGCCGATCATAGCGAGATAAATCAAGGTCTATGATTTCGTAAGTACCGGGTGCTTCGCCTTCGCGCCGTTGACCCGGTGAAGTCTGAATCAGCCGCGCCGGAAAGCGACGCGATTCCGTGAGCAGAAACAAGCAAATTTGCGCGACGTGCGTTCCGGTAGTGATGTGGACAAAGTAATCTTCCGTCTCTGTGTTGAAGGCGTAGCCGCGCGCGAAGTCATGCAACGCACCATAGACTTCTTCCAAGTCCCAAGCGTTTTCAAACTCAACCGTGTGCCGACGCACATCGGTTTCCGGCGAAATTTGATTGATGTCCGTCTCGATTGTTTCGGCGAGGTTTGTATAACGCGGTTGGTATAGCAACTCGAAACGGGCGACAAGCAAATCCGTGTGCTGACACAACGCGACGCTCGGACGCCACTTCTCCCAACGCGCCGCTCCCTTGCCGTTATCAAGGGTCGGACCCAGTAA
>JBGTMR010000203.1:0-21768 GCA_041743485.1 Pyrinomonadaceae bacterium | reverse complement strand
AGGGACGGCTGAACTCCGCTTTACGACCGTGTTCAGTCGTCCCTGACGGGACTGGAAACTGTTTCACATCTAATCCCAGCGATAAATCGCTGGGCTATTATCAATCGTCCCTGTCGGGACGGAAAGTGTCCAGACATCAGGGTGAACACAATATGCTCGAAGAACTCGGCACCGAACTTTTGCGCTCAGGATATAGCGTGCGCTTTCACGCGAGCGGGCAGAGTATGAACCCGACGATTCGGGACGGCGAAGCAATCACCGTCGAACCCATCGCCCCCGAAGATGTGCGACGCGGCGACATCATCTTGTACCGCACCGCAAAAGGTTTCATCGCTCACCGTGTCTTGCTCATCAATGTGGGCGGTGGGGCAGCACGAAATTTTGTACTACGCGGCGACGCATCCGTAACGTGCGATGCCCTTATTACTTTTGAACAAATTCTCGGAAAAGTCACTTACATAGGCATAGGGCAGCACAAGCGCGAAGTTAATATATCTAATGGAGTGACAAAGTTACGCTTGAAATTTAATCAGATTCTGCGTGGAGTGATGAGGGAGACGATGCTGTCCCACAACCGCTAACAACAAGCAACAACTTAACGCAGGTAGAGCAGTTTCTCACAAGAGTCTTCCTGTTTAAATTCATCAACGCTTTGTTCTTCCGCAGGTTTGTGCGGCAAACAGATAAGTCAAAAGTCATGGAGAATTTTATGAGGGTAGAACAATCAAAAATGAGATGTCGCCTTTTCTCAGTTATAACAACATCTCTCATAGTTCTGTTGCTTATGACAGGCAATGTCCCTTTCTGCGTGAAGTTATCTCCTGTCGTACACGCGGATACTACATACCAAACAATACCATCTACCGGATTCATGCAGGACTGGTCAAACAATGGACTAATCACTACAAACGACGACTGGTCGGGCGTGCCGGGGATTACCGGGTACCGTGGTGATGGCTTGACTACGGCAGATGGCACGAATCCGCAAACAGTCATCGCGCCATCGACTGTTGTCGATGTAAATGCAAATCAAACTAACCCGAACACTTTCACGACGGGAGGCGTCACAGAATTTCAGATAGCTAACCCGACGGTCGCCCTAGCCGGTTCGGACACCGCCGACGCCCCGTACCTCAACATTTTTTTGAACACGACCGGACGCTTTGGCATCAGGGTTCGATACAACTTACGTGACATCGACGGTTCGGCTGACAACGTGGTTCAGCAGTTCGCATTGCAGTACCGTGTTGGTTCTACGGGTAATTACACTAACGTTCCAGCAGGGTATGTCGCCGATGCGACAACGGGACCAAATCTAGCGACACAGGTGACTCCGGTTAACGCCGTATTACCAGCCGAAGTTAACAATCAGCCTCAAGTTGAGGTGCGAGTCATAACCACTAATGCGGCTGGTAGCGATGAGTACGTTGGTGTGGATGACATCCTAATAACGGGCGCGACAAGTCCCGGTCAAACTGTGGTTTCACTCGGCAACTTCAACGCTTCAAGTTCTGGAAATGGAACTTTATTAACGTGGCGCACAGGCTACGAAGTCAACAACCTAGGCTTCAACCTCTACCGCGAACACGGCGGTACACGCACGCGCGTCAATCCGTCGCTCATCGCGGGTTCGGCGTTTCTCACGTCTGTCGCACTGACCGCCGGGCAATCTTATTCATGGTTCGACGCCGCTCCGCCGCCGGATGGTTATGTTCAATACTGGCTTGAAGATATTGACCTCGACGGGACGCGAAAGATTCATGGTCCGTTCGTGCCTGAGCGCGGAGAGGGAAGCTTGAAAAACAGAGCGGGCGCACAGGCGATGTTGTTGAGTCGGTTGAATGCGACGATGGATGTTCAGGCACAGACAGGGCGACCCGCCGCGTTGAAATTTGAAGCCGCGCGAGTGCTTGGTGATGCCAGCGCGGTCGCCCGTCAACGAACTATCGCGGGCGGGGCGGCGGTTAAGTTGGGCGTGCGGAGCGCGGGTTGGTATCGCGTCACACAACCGGAACTGGTCGCGGCGGGTTTGAGTCCCGATGTTAATCCAGAGCTATTGCAACTTTTCCGCGACGGCATTGAGCAACCGATGGTGGTGCGCGCGTCGGGAACGCGACTCGCGGCGAATGATGCGATTGAGTTTTACGGCACGGGTATAGATACGCGCTCAACCGACACGCGCACGTATTATCTTGTCGCCGGTTCTCAACCCGGCAGACGCATCACGACGAAAAGCAAAGGTCGCATCGGTCGCGCTTTCGTTCGCGGTACTGCCGCCGACGCGACGAGTTTTCTTTATACGGTTGAGCGGCGCGACCGCGTGCTTCGTTTCGCGGCGTTGCTTAACGGCGAGGCGGATAATTTCTTCGGTTCTCTGATTAGTGCCGCCCCGACTTCGCAAATTTTGAACGTCAAACAACTCGCGGCGAACAACGCTCAACCCGTGACGCTCGAAGTCGCGCTTCAAGGCGGAACGCTTCAAACACACCAAATCAAGGTTTCGATTAACAACTTCGATGCCGGAACAGTCAGTTTCCAAAATCAAGAGCGTCCGGTCACGCGCTTCTCAATTCCAAGCGCGGCACTCGCGGAAGGCGACAACACCGTGACCCTGACGGCACTCGACGGCGAAGGCGACTTGAGCGTGATTGACTATCTGCGCCTGACTTACCCGCGCGGCTTTCACGCCGAGAACGACGCTTTGACTTTCAGCCTTCCGAACGGACGCGAGACGCTTATTGACGGCTTCACCAATCCGCAAGTGCGCGTCTTCGACATCACCGATGCGCGTGCCGTCGAACAGGTGCGTGCCGTCGTCCAACCGGATGCTTCCGGCTTCGCGGTCAGGGTTTCAGCCAACCCAACATCACGCGGCGGGCGCATCTATCTGGCAATCGCCGATAACAGAGCGCAACCGACGAGTTCCATCGTCGCCAACCAGCCGTCAACATTGTCGGCGGCGACACAAGAAGCCGACTTCGTTATTATCACGCACGGTAACTTCCGCCGGAGCGTCGAACCACTCGCGGCACAACGGCGCACGCAAGGCATGAAGGTTGTCGTCGCTGACATTGAAGACGTTTATGATGAGTTCAGCTTCGGCACAAAGAGCGCGGAGTCAATCAAAGAGTTTCTCGCCCATACGCAAAGCCAATGGCAACAAGCACCCCACAGTGTTTTGCTCGTCGGTGACGCGACGTATGACCCGCGTAACTATCTCGGACAGGGACAAGCCGACTACCTGCCGACCAAATTCGTTGACACGTCGTCGCTTGAAACGGCTTCGGATGATGCCTTCACCGATTACGACGCGGACGGCATCGGTGATTTAGCGACGGGAAGATTAGCGGTACGCACGGCGTCACAAGCCGATACCGTCATCGCCAAAATTACCAACTTCGTTCCCGGTCAAACATCCGATAGTGCAATGCTCGTCTCCGACCTTGAGGACGGATACAACTTCGAGGCGGCAACCGCGCAGGTGCGTACACTGTTACCCGCGAGTACAAGCGTCATACACGTCAATCGCGCGCTCAATACGACCGAGCAAGTACGCCAACAAATCGCCGACGGCTTCAATGCCGGACCGATGATTGTCAATTATCTCGGTCACGGTTCGATTGATGTTTGGACGGGTTCGAGTCTGATTAGCTCGACGGACGCGCAAACTCTTTCAAACGGCAACCGCCTGCCGTTCCTTGTGGCGATGACCTGCTTAAACGGAGCGTTTCATGACATCCATCGAGACAGTTTAGCCGAAGCACTGATGAAAGCAGAGAACGGCGGCATCGTCGCGGCATGGGCTTCAAGTGGACTGACAAACCCTGAGCCGCAAGCCCAAATCAACCAAGAATTGTATCGCTTGCTCTTTGGTACTGAACTTTCACCGAGACTCGGCGACGCCGTGAGAGCCGCGAAAGCCGTGACGATTGACCCGGATGTACGCCGTACATGGATATTTTTCGGCGACCCGACGATGCGTTTGAGATAATCCACACCGGTGCATATGCGCCGGTTGGTTATAAAAATAACCGACCCTTATAAGCAGTAAGGCAAAAGTAAAAAGGCAAAGAGCAATTAAGCGATGGGGCTTTCGCTTAATTGCTCTTTGCCTTTTTACTTTTTTGCCCTTGTGTACTATCCGGCATTCTACGCGGCTTCACATATTGGAGGTCTCGCTGATTTCCATTGTCGCTGTCGAAGCCACTTGTGTACTATCCGGCATTCTACGCGGCTTCACATAACTCCCAAGTTAGATAGGTCGGTTTTCTTTTTCTTCTGGAATAAATGCAGTCGGTGCGGGGCTATATCTGTAACGAAGTCATAGCCAGCTGCTTTTGCGCGCTTTCTCGATTTGGTTCCATTCTCGCGCCGGAAGGTGTTCGGAAGCATCCATCTCGACACAACTTCAGAGTGTCGCATGGCTGATTTACTTGCATCACCGATGACCAACTCAGGAGGAGAAAAAGCATGATTCGATCAACGAGGAGACGCACAGCCTTTGCCGCCGTCGTCCTATCAGCGGCTCTCGCCGTACAGTTCACGCCACCGCAAGCAACCAACGCTTCCGACCACATAGACTCGCCGACCATCACGCAGGATCGCGGCTCTGACCTCGCCGACACGTATGCGTTCGTTGACCCGAACGATAATAAGCAAGTCGTCTTGATAATGAGTACGCAAGCCTTCGTCGTCTCCGGCGAACACTTCGGGATGGCGATTTTTGACCACAACATTCGTTACCGCTTTGAAATCGAAAACACCGGCGACGCGAAACCCGACACCTACGTTGATGTTATCTACTCGAAAGGTCTCGGTCGTACCTTGAATCAGACGGCGACCATCGAGTTACCCGGCGGTAAGAAGTTCTCCGCCCCGACGACTCCTTCCAACCAAGAGTACAAAGCACCGGAGTTCATCATCACCAACGATCCGGCAACCGGCGTCGCCTTTTACGCGGGCGTCGCCGATGATCCGTTCTTTCTTGATGACACGGGGGCAAACCGCCTTGTTGCTTCTTCGATTATGAATCCCGGTCGCCCCAACAAGTCGCTCCTAAGCGAACGCGGCGGGCGCGATACCTACGCGGGCTTCAACACTCTTATCACCGCCGTCAGTGTTCCGGCGGACATGCTGCGCGGCAAAGACGGAAACGTCATCGGCATCAACGCCGTCACGCAACGCCGTGAAAGACAGCGCATCAGGGATAACGGCGTGGTGGAAGGTGAAGGTGATTGGGTAACGGTTGACCGCGACGGCGTTCCGCTCGTCAACAACGGACTGATTCCGCCACCGCGTAAGGACGAGTACAACGCCGCTTCGACCGAAGACGACGCGAAGGGTAAGTTCCAAGCCGACATCGTGAAGTCGTTAAAAGGATTGGGTACGGACGACACGCACATTGCGATGCTGGCGAAAGCGGCGGTCGAGAAAGGCGACATCCTGCGCCTTGACCTGACGGTTCCGAACAAAGGCGCGGGCGGTGGAAATAACAAAGACGGCGGCTACGGCAAGATGGGCGGGCGTCGTTTGCAAGACGACGTAGTTGATATGACGTTCACGATTATCAACAACGGCAAACCGCTGGGCGATAAAGTCAACGGCAACGAAGTCGCGTTTCTCAACGCTTTCCCGTTCGTCGCCAAACCGCATCAACCGTTTCCGCCGGGAAGCGGCGCGGACGACCGCACGCGACAGTAGGGATAGTGATGCAAGGCGGAAAGCGAAATGGAGGATAAAGGCGGCGAGATGAAAACCGTATAGTCCCGGTTTTCATCTCGCCGCCTGTCAGGTGAATATGCAGCAACGTAATTTCAAAATCGTTCTTATCATCATGACGCTTGGCGTCAGTCTCTTGGGGTGCGCTTGCGGTTACGATTCGTCATCAAGTGCGACGCGCCCCGTCGCGCCCGCTCTGCCTCCCGCCGCGCCGCTCGATGCCGATAACAACAGGATGAACGCGGCGATTCGCACGCTCGAAGATCGCGTCAGGCGTGACCCTGAAGACTTCTCCGCCCTCAACCGTCTTGCCGAAGCCTACTTGCAGCAGGCACGCGAAACAGGCAACACCGAATACATCGCGCTCGCCGCCCGCGCCGCCCGCGCTTCGCTCGACTCGGTGCCGGAAGCTCGCAACACCGGCGGTCTCGCCGCGCTGACGCAAGCCGAATTTGCATCGCATGATTTCACCTCCGCGCGCAATAATGCCCTGCGTTTGTCGGAACTCGATCCGGGCAAGAGCTATCCAGATGCCCTGCTCGGCGACGCACTGCTTGAACTCGGTAACTACACCGAAGCCGCCGCCGCCTTCAACCGGATGGAACGCAAAGCGGGCGGCATCAGCCATGCCAGCGAATCGCGTCAGGCACGCCTCGCCTTTCTGCGCGGCGACGCCGAACGCGCCGCGCGTCACCTCACAACCGCCCTCGCGCTCGCCCTCGACCTGCCCGCCCCGCCGCGCGAAACGGTCGCATGGTATCGCTGGCAACTCGGCGAGACGGCGTTTGCCACGGGCGACTATGTATCAGCCGAACGTCACTACCGCGACGCCCTCACCACCTTCCCCGATTACTTGCGCGCCGTCGCCGGTCTCGGTCGCGTCCGCGCCGCAGACGGTGACATCAAAGGCGCAATCGAACTTTATGAACAGGTTGTGAATCGCGTACCCGATCCGGTATTCGTCGCCACACTTGGTGATTTGTACAGGCTTGCCGGACGTGAGAAAGAAGCCGACGCGCAGTACCAACTCGTCGAGCAGATTGCGCGTTTGAGCGAAGCGAACGGCGCGCTTTACAACCGACAACTCGCCGTCTTCTACGCCAACCACGACACTCACGCGGAAACGGCTTACGCCAACGCAAAGCGCGAGTATGAAGCCCGACGCGACATCTACGGTGCGGACGCTGTGGCGTGGGCGGCACTCAAGGCGGGCAACATCCCCGAAGCGCAATCGCATATCAAAGACGCGCTTCGGCTTGGCACACAAGACGCGCTCCTGCTTTATCACGCCGGAATGATCGCCCGCGCCGCTGGCGACGAGCGACTATCCCGCGACTACCTTCAACGCGCCTTAAAACTCAACCCGCAATTCGACCCGCTTCAAGCTGCGCTTGCCCGCAAAGCTCTCGAAGGGTAAGTCGAACGGCACAACCTCAACCCGGCAACTACTAAAGTTAAGGAGAAAACAATGTTCCGTTCAAAAACCAAAACCATTCTTATGATTGCCTTCGTCCTTGCGGCAGCACTCATGATTCAGTTGACGCCGCCCGCGCGTGTCACTGCCTCCGACCACATTGATGGACCACAATTAGCCCACGACCACGCTTCGGACATCAACGATATGTACTTCTTCCTTGATCCGACCGACCCGGATTCACAAAACACCAACCCGGCGGACAATCCGAACGTAGTGATGATTATGACCATCAACCCGTTCATTATTTCGTCGGAAGCCATCGGTCAAGCCATCTTCGACCATAACTTACGGTATCGTTTCGAGATTGAAAATACCGGCGACGCGGCACCGGATACATTTGTGGATGTCACCTTCACGCGCGGCGTCGGGCGCGAAACACCGCAATTTGCGACCATCACGCTTCCCGAAATTAAAGGACGCAGCTTCGGACGCAGCGGTGGGGGAAACAACGGACGCCGACCCAGTTTCTCCGCTCCGGTGACACTGACGATTCAAGGGCGCGACGTTTCGGATACCACGCCGCCGAGTTTCGTCGTGACGGACTTCAGCCTCAATAATCGAGAGCGAGTGCAGTTCTTCGCCGGGACGACGGATGATCCGTTCTTCCTCGACAACACCGCCGCCAATCGCTTCGTTCTTTCATCGGCTCGCAATCCGGGCAATCCCGACCGTAATGTTTTCTCGAATCGCGCCGGTTTTGGTGCCGCCGACGGCTCAAACCCGAACGCCGATAATCAAATGGCGGCACAAGAGCAGAGTTCCAATCAAGGTGTGAATCAAGGGGCGGGGCGCGACACTTATTCGGGCTTTAGTACCTTGCTTATCGCCGTCAGTGTTCCGGCTTCGATGTTGCGCGGGACGGGGAACGAACTCGGCTTAAACGGCGTGACGCAACGTCAGCGTCAACAAATCGTCACCGAGAGCGGTCAGGTCGTCGGTCTCGGACGCTTTGTGACGGTTGACCGTGAAGGCGTTCCGCTCGTCAACAACGGGCTTATTCCGCCGTCGCGCAAAGATGAATACAACGGCGCGACGACGCAGGATGATGCGCGCGGTAGGTTCAGGGCAGACCTTATTCAATCGCTGCGTAATTTCGGAACTAACGACACGAACATCGCCCTGCTCCTGCGTATGATTCAGGAAAGAGGCGACATCCTGCGGCTCAATCTCGCGGTTCCTAACACCGGAGGGGGCGGCGGCAATAACACCAATGGAGGTCCCGCGAATATGGGCGGGCGTCGTCTGCAAGACGATGTTGCGGATGCGACCTTCACGCTTATCAACAACAACCAAACGCTCGGCGACTTCGTTGACCGCAACGAATTCGTGTTCGGCGATACGTTCCCGTTCGTCGCCCCGCAAATCCTGCCAAATCCGAACGGCGTTAATAGCATAGATACGAGGATACGCTTGTAACCAACCTGTTCCGGCTTATGATGTAAAGCGATTTGAAGGGTGAGCGCAAACTTTCTTTGTGGGAGAAATGCGGTGACAAAGGAGTTCGCGCTCACCCATTTTAGTTGGCTTTCTCGCTGTCAGACATTAGGTTGTGTTAACGGTTAAGCGAAAGATTTAGCCACGAATCAGCACGAACAAGAACACGAATAAAGAGTTTCGTGTTCTTGTTCGTGGCTGAATCTTTCGCTTGATCGCTTATGTCAAGAGAATCTAGGTTCTGTTGACATTTGATAAATTGCCACTAGCTTCAGCTAGTGGTTGAGTTGAGTAAAAGATAAGGGCTTTAGCCTGATGTCTGGACTTTCCGTCCCGACAGGGACGATTGAAAATAGCCCAGCGATTTATCGCTGGGATTAGATGTGAAACAGTTTCCAGTCCCGTCAGGGACGACTGAACATGGTCGTAAAGCGGAGTTCAGCCGTCCCTGACGGGACTGGAAACTCTTTACTGAGTTGTCCCAGCGATAAATCGCCGGGCTATTATCGTGATGTCCCTACGGGACATGAAAAGTGTCCAGACATCAGGGCTTTAGCCCAACCTGATAAACATCAATCATCCTTTTTGCTTTAGCGCAATTAGGCTCAAGCCAAAAGTAAATTTCTAAAACAGAATTCGGCTAAAGCCGCTTATTTGTTGGCAATGTTGTCCACTAGCTAAAGCTAGTGGCAACTGAAAAGCAAAATGCCAAGAGAACCTAGTCTTTTCCCGAAGTGGTTTTGCAGTTCGGACGGCTCTCGCGTGTTCCGCGATTCAATTTGAAGTCGAAGACATCGGGGCGAAAGTAATGTCCCGTGACATCAAGCGTCATCTTCTCTTTATCTATCAGGGCGAGATTGATTTCGGCGGTGATGATTGTCTCTTCGTCGAAGACGGGTTCGACGACATAACTCCCGTCCGGTGCGATGATACAGCTTCCGCCGCGCAGCAACAGCGTTTCAGGTTTCGCGGCAAGTTCAGCCGTCATGAGTTGAGCGGGCAAATCTCCCGTCTGCATTATGAGACCTGCCGCTAGCACGAAACATCTGCCCTCAAAGGCGTAGTGCCGACTCGCAACCTGATGCATCTCGTGGACGGTCGGGAAGACGGCGACATGTATATCCTCGCCCGAAGTGTGCATCGCCTGCCGCGCCATCGGCATCCAGTGTTCCCAACAAACGAGACCGCCGACGCGCCCGTTGGCGGTCGTCACAGCTTCGAGTCCGGCTCCGTCGCCCTGCCCCCACACGAGCCGCTCGGTGTAGGTCGGAATGAGCTTTCGGTGATGATTGAGCAGCGACCCATCCGCCCCGAAGGTGAGTAGGCTGTTGTAGAGCGTGCCGTTGCCCGCGCCCTCTTCGACCCGCTCATTAACACCGATGACCAGCACTATGCCGAACTGACGTGCGACCTCGCCGAGCCTCCATGTTTCTTTACCCGGCACGACGACGCTATTGCGGCGCAGACGCGCGAAGACTTCTTTCGTCGGCTCGTGATTCCAAAGCATCGCGTGCGGCGAGTGATCGAGCCACGCCGGGTAGCCGGGTAGCCACGTCTCTCCGAAGACGAGCAGCTTCGCTCCCTTACAGGCTGCCTGTTCAATTAAATCTTCAGTACGGGCTATGCTCGCGTCGAGATTCATGAAAACGGGACGCGCCTGCACGATGCCGACCGTGATTGTTTCTGACATGGGGTTACCTTTTGGAGTTCAGAGTACCCCACCTTTCAAATCCACAGCTATCTCTCACCAAGAGGTCTTACTCACCTGTGCCGTGGTGAGTTATTCGGTGAGCAGTTTTTGAATTATCTGCTCCTGCTGCTCGTAGTAGCCTTCGCCGATATGCGTAAAGCGTATGCGCCCCTGTTTGTCGAGTATGACGACGGTCGGCCACGCCTGAATGCTGTAAGCCCGCCACGTTTGATAGTCATTATCGGTGACGACCGGATACTTTATCCCCAACTTTTGCACTTCGCGGCGCACGTTTTCCGTGTTCTTCTCATAATCGGATTCGGGGGCGTGAACGCCGACAATGGTCAGCCCCTTGTCACTGTATTTAGCGTTGAGACGTTTTAACGTCGGCAGCGTATTGCGGCAGTTGTAACAACCGAACGTCCAGAAATCCACAAGCACGACGCGCCCGCGCAATGATTCAAGGTTGAGCGGTTCGGAGTTAAGCCAAGTCCCGCTGCCAATCTCGGCGGCTTGCGGCGCACGCCGCGCCGTGACGAACACGTCGCGGCGCGTGTCGGGTTGGTTCGATGACGCCGCTTCGTTCGTCTGCCGTGGCGCGACTTGTTTGGCGTCTCCCTGCTTCGCGCTCTGCTGGATGCTTGCCCAAGCCGACCAGCCGAACGTGATAATGCTGAGGCTGGCGATGGTAAATACAATGGCGGCAAGCTTGAAAGTTTGTCGGTTCATAAATCTCCTTACAGTGTGTTTGATTGTAACTTTGTCATTCGTAGTTCATTGGATGCTCGCACGGCTCAGAAAGTGATTCAACATAAGATATAGCCCGCGCCAGCGGTGTTTTATTCCCGCCGCGATGATTATAGCTTTTGTCGAAACCGCGATTCGCCGTTTCTTGGCTTCGCCGATTTTAGGGAATGGGAGAGTTTGAGGGCTTCGCCTTCTGTGCGGTTGATTAGGTTGAAGCCGCCTCTTCGACGGGGTAGCTTGGAAGCTCTTTGAACCACGCGGCTTGATGAAGCCAGAGCCGTTTAAGGACTCTGAAAAGTTCGGTCGCCGAGAGCATCGCTAAGACGGGAGCGGTGAAGTATATCCATAAGTCTCGCCACTCTCCGGCGGCGAAAGCCGACCCGAAACTTCGCGCGGGGTTGAGGCTCATACCCGAATACGGCGTTTCCACGATGAGGTAGATTGTCAACAGAACGCCGGTCACGATGGCGGCGAACTTTTCCAGATGCTTCGAGCTAATGACAATCAACACCACGAACATCAAAACAAACGAGATGATGAACTCGGCGATGAATGCTTTCTCGACGCCTCTCGCCGTGTTATCGGAAACGGTCGTCACGTAATGAATGGACGGATGCGCGTAGAGTTCGCCAAGCACGACGCTCATCAGCAGAGCGGCGAGTGTCGCTCCACCGAACTGCGCGAGGATGTAGAGCGCGGCGTCGAGTTTTGCGATTTTGCCGAGACGCAAGAACGCACACGTCACCGCCGGATTGATATGCGCTCCCGAACGTTCGCCAAAGAGATAAACAACTCCCGCGACGTAAGCCCCCATCACCAATCCGAGCGGCACGCGGCGCAGCAGCGGGTGATAGCCCAACACACTCTCCATCACAAACAGATCGGGATGCTCAAGGAGCGTGGTCAGTAGGCTCGCACCGATGATGAACCCGGCGAGTCCGACACCTTCCATCAAGTATTCGCGCCAATGACTTTTCAGATTGTCAAGCATGTTCTTCTTCCGCGAGTGTTGAGTTAGCCCGACTCTCCGTTGTCATCATGATGAATGAATGAAGGCACGCAGCATATGCCTTTCCCCTTCGACGCACGCAAATGCAGTTACTATACCCCGCAATCTCTTCCGGCAATAACCACTTTTCGGTACAACTTAATCACGAAATCCGGGCGGTTTATTCCCGCCTCACAGTGAGATAAACCCGATGCTTGTTCTGTTGAGCGGGAATAAAACAAGCGTCCAGCCGCATATAATGTTGAACATGATAAGCCAAGCGTCGTCCCGAAGTTGAAGCAAGAATCTATCAGACTTTCACGGGGCGAAGCTGGAATGCATAATGGAGATTGTGTCGGAGGCGAGCGAAACCGGCTCTGCCATCTTCGATACTTTTGCCCGCGATAGTTTAGTCGGGGGACTTTTGCTTTACGGTCTTCGTCCGGTTTGAGTCAAAGCACGGCTCATGCTGACTCTCGAAAGGTTGCGTCCGCTGCTTGATTCGCACGGCGATGATATTGAACTGTTCGCCGTTGACAAAAGGAGCGGTGAGGCTTCATCTTCAAGCAAGATTCAAAGGCTGTTCGTCGTCCGCCGCCACGCTTGAAGTCTCTATAACAGGGAAGCGATTTGCGATGCGACTCCCGATGTCACAACTATCTGAGGCTGAAGGCTTGATCGAGCAATCAGCACCTTCGGCTTAATTCAATCAGGCGGGCTGCAACGCAAGGACGATCTTTCGCCGCAGTCCGTCAACAGCAATCCGTCGGCAGCAGACTAAGTTCTTCCACTGCCCGGATACAGCGAATGGAGGATTAAAAATGGCAACCACTATGAATCGTATTGAATATACAGAAGGAACTAACTGGGGACGGACGCTCGAAGGTATCGGGTTGACCCTTCTGCGTTACGGGTTGGTGATAATTCTGCTTTGGGTTGGTGCGCTTAAATTCACCGCCTACGAAGCCGAAGGGATTCAAGGTCTCGTCGCCAACAGTCCGCTCCTGTCATGGGCGTACAGTATTTTCAGCGTGCGGACATTTGCGATGCTGCTTGGCGTCGGCGAGATTGCGATTGGATTGATGATTGCGATGCGTCCGTTCGCGCCGATAGTCTCAGCCGTCGGAAGTATGGGAGCAATTCTATTGTTCTTAGTCACACTGACCTTCATGTTTTCAACGCCGGGCGTGTGGCAACCGGGCTACGGTTTCCCGTTCCCGTCACCGATGCCGGGACAATTTCTGGCGAAGGACTTGGCACTGCTCGCAATCGCAATCTGGTCGGCGGGCGAAGCTCTGCGCGCGTCACATCGGGGAGAAGCGGTTTCGACACAGACTTGATGAAAACCCTTTCGGTCACGGCGAAAGAGTATTAGGGCTTTCTCAAATTTGAAATCTTAAATTTGAAATCTCAAATCAAGAGAAGAAAAACGAAAAGTGAGAAAGTCCTAAGTATGAAGTATCTCAACCGATGGCAGACCGCGTTAAAGGCACTTTGAAAAAGAAGGAGAAATGATTATGCGACGAATAAAATCAATCGCTTTCCTGATAGCGGTTGGACTGTGTAGCGTGGTCTGGTCGGCGTGTGCGAACCAAACCGTCGTCACATCGAACAACGGCAACTCCGCACCGGGAGCCGAAACCGCCAAACCACCGAGCGACAAAGGCGACAAAGTGGTGACGGGCGGTGACCTCGACTTTATGAATCAAGCGGCAATGGGCAGCATGGCGGAAGTCGAACTCGGACGCTTGGCACTCAACCAAGCCGCAAGCGCAGAGGTAAAAGGATTCGCGCAGCAGATGATTGATGACCACTCGAAAGCCGCAGAGGAACTGAAGCAGGTAGCTCAGGGGAAGAAGGTCATGTTGCCGCCGGAGGTCAGCCCATCGCACAAGCAGACGATGGAAAAGTTGTCGAAGTTGAAAGGTGCGGAGTTTGACCGCCGGTATGTCGAGGCGATGATCGAAGATCATCAGAAAGACGTGACGGCGTTCGGAGCGGTCGCGCAGAACGCCACCGATGCGGACGTAAAAGCTTTTGCCGCGAAGACTCTCCCGACGCTTCAGCAGCACCTGCAAATGATTCGCGGCATTGCCGCGAAGATGGAAGTTAATAAGTAACTCACCTTACGCGATTCTGGTTTTCAGCCGCGTTCACGCGGCTTTCCGCGAAGCGGCGACTAGACACGCGATTCATCGCGTGGACAAACGCCCTTTCACCATCTGGCTTTCAGAAGTTATCGTTTGAGTCAAAGGAGTTTCAGACATTACAGATGCCACAAAATCAGAACGAGCAAATCAGCCCGCGAGAATCATCCGTCGCAGAGATGTTCGCCGGGTATCATGGCGGCAAAGAGATGCCGCTTGCCTCTTATGCGACGTTGCTTGGAATCTACAACACGGCGTTTGCCGCCTTGCTGCTCACCGCGAATAACTCCAAGCGTCAACTGCCGGAGCGCGTCGGCTTCGCAGACCTCGCACTGCTCGGAGTGGCGACGTTCGAGTTAAGTCGCATCATTGCGAAAGACCGTGTGACGAGTCCCTTACGCGCCCCGTTCACCGAATACGTTGAACCGGCGGGCGCGAACGAAATCAAAGAGAAGGTGCGCGGTGAAGGTATGCAGCGCGCCGTCGGAGATTTGGTGACGTGTCCGTACTGCCTTAGTCCGTGGGTCGCCGTCGGGTTGGTGTCCGGTCTCGTGTTCCGCCCGCGTGCGACGCGGTTGGCGATGGTCACTTTTGCGGCAGCGGCGATTTCAGGATTCATTCATCACGCCACCGATGCCATTATGGAAAGGGAAAAGTAACTTCGCGCAAATGATAACTGAAACTCAAAGCGCATCTTTTCGATTTAACGGAAGCCGATGCCGCCGAAGTCACAGATGCGCGGAAGAACCACGACGAATATGAAAATCGAAAAGAACGGCGGACGAATCGAGCAGATTAAACTCGGCGGCGATGAGCAGCCGATTGAAGTCGAGCAACACAGATTGCGTGGCGTGCCGGAAGTCGTCGTCGTCACCGGCGCGTCAGCCGGAGTCGGGCGCGCGGTCGTGCGGCGTTTCGCGCAAGAGGGCGCACACATCGGCTTGCTTGCGCGCGGAATGGATGGACTCGAAGGCACACAGCGTGACGTTGAACGCTTGGGCGGCAAGGCGATTATCTGTCAGACGGATGTTGCCGATGCGGAAGCCGTCGAACGCGCGGCGCAGAAAGTCGAAGCCGAGTTCGGGGCGATTGACATCTGGATTAACAACGCGACGACAAGCGTTTTCTCGCCGATTAAAGAGATGACTTCCGACGAGTTTAAGCGCGTCACGGAAGTGACGTATCTCGGTGTCGTCTATGGCACGCAGTCCGCACTCAAAAGGATGCTGCCGCGCGATAAGGGAACGATTCTGCAAGTCGGCTCGGCTCTCGCGTATCGCGCGATACCGCTTCAATCGGCTTACTGCGGAGCGAAGCACGCGATACAGGGTTTCACCGAATCTTTGCGTTCGGAGTTGATTCACGACGAATCGAACGTCCACGTAACGATGGTGCATCTACCGGCGGTCAACACGCCGCAGTTCGGTTGGAACAAAACGAGACTGCCCCGTCATCCGCAACCCGCCCCGCCGATTTACCAACCCGAAGTGATGGCGGAAGCGATCTACTTCGCCGCGCATAACAAGCGGCGCGAGATGACTGTGGGGATGCCCGCCGTCGTCGCCATCTATGGCAACAAGATTGCGCCGGGTTTGGGCGACTTGTATCTCGGCAAGTACGGCTACGAGTCGCAGATGACGGATGACCCGGTTGACCCTAAGCGTCCCGATAATCTTTACAATCCGGTCGCGGGCGATCACGGCGCACACGGTATCTTCGATGACCGCTCATACTCGTTTTCACCGCAGGCATGGGCGAACATGAATCGCGGTTGGTTGGCGGTAGCGGGTGCGGGGCTTCTCGTTGGTGCCGCGCTGTGGCGGCGAAGGAAGCGATGAATGCGCCAGCCAACAAGGTCGAGCGGAATACCACTTACCTTCAAGCCCTAAACTTCGCATATGATTTTATGACAGAGGCGAAGAAAGCGACGATGCTGCGCTATGGCGTGGCAATCGGAACGGTGATACTGGCGTTCATCTTAGCTGTTTCGGCAAGGTCGCTGATGGAGCGCGCCCTCTTACTGTTATTTATCAGTGCCGTCATCGTCAGTTCACGCTACGGTGGACTCCGACCCGCGCTACTCGCCACCGCGCTTTCCGCGCTCGCCATAATCTATCTTCTTTTGCCGCAAACAGACGCAAGCCTCGCCAATCGGAGCGGCGACTTTGTAGCGGTGATTGCTTTCGTGCTTGTCGCTTTGCTCGTTAGTTCTTCTAACGTGGCGCGCAGCCGTGCGGAAGCTAGACTCAGGCAAGCCGAGACGGATTACCGGCGCATCTTCGAGAATGCAATTACCGGCATTTATCAAACAACCGTCGAGGGGCGTTACTTGACGGCGAATCCGATGCTCGCACAGATGTTCGGCTACGGGTCGCCGGAAGAACTGCTATCCGGGAATGCGAAAGAGGAGACGCTTAAACGTCGGTTCTACGTTGAAGCGGGACGCCGTGATGAGTTCATACGCCTTGTCCGTGAACACGATGCGGTGACGGAGTTCGAGTCGGAGATTTACCGCCGGAACGGAAGCCGGATATGGATTGCAGAACACGCCTTAGCGATACGCAATGGAGCGGGCATCCTTATCGGTTTTCAAGGAACGACGATAGACATCACAGACCGCAAGCACGCGCAGGACGCTTTACGCAAAGCGCATGACGAGTTGGAGCAGCGCGTCGCAGAACGGACGATGGATTTGGCAACCACGAACGAAGTCTTGCAACAGGAAGTTGCCGAGCGCAGAAGCATCGAAGAAGCACTACGCGCCCTGTCCGCGAATCTGCAACATGTACGCGAAGAGGAACGCACGCGCATTGCCCGTGAGATTCACGACGACCTCGGTCAATCGCTCACGGCATTGATGATGGATTTGTCATGGTTGGAAGATAAGCTGACGAGACCGCGCGACGTGAACGCGCGAAACCTGCTGCTGGATAAAATCGAAGCGATGTCGCAACTCGTCGGGATGACGATGGAATCGGTGCGGACGATTGCCGCCGAACTGCGTCCGGGCGTATTGGACGAATTGGGTCTGAAAGCCGCGATTGAGTGGCAGGCAAAAGATTTTCAGAAACGCACAGGCATCAAGTGTAACCTCTTGACGCAAATCGAAGAGATCGCTATTGACCGCGCAAGCGCAACCGCCGTGTTCCGCATTCTGCAAGAGAGTTTGACGAACGTCACACGCCACGCGAAAGCAAACACCGTCAACCTTACCCTCGACGAGCGAAACGGCGAACTCATCCTAGAAGTGCAAGACGACGGTAAGGGCATTACCGGAGCGGAACAGTCTGATAGAAATTCTTTAGGCATTCTCGGAATGCGCGAACGCGCGGGCGTCATCGGCGGAACGGTTGACATCATCGGCACAAAGAATCAAGGAGGAACCCGCGTCACATTGCGAGTCCCGCTTAATTAACCCAAGTTGCCAGTTATAAATTGCCACTAGCTTTAGCTAGTGGATAACTCAGCTAGAGATTTCGGCTTTAGCCGAACAGTTCGGCTGAAGCGAAAGATTGAGAACTCTACCCACTAGCTAAAGCTAGTGGCAACTCAAAGGAATCAGAAATGTGATGACCGGCAACTTGGGTTAATTAGAAGGCTGGAAACCTGATTGGTTGTGAAATGAAGATGAGCAAAACCGCCATCAAAATACTCATCGCAGACGACCACGCGATTGTGCGGCAGGGCTTGAGGCAGACGGTCGCCGACCAATCCGACATGATGGTCGCGGGCGAAGCGCAGAACGCGCACGAGACGCTCAAACTCGTCAGGGAGCAGGAGTGGGATGTCGTCGTTTTAGACATCACGATGCCGGACAGAAGCGGACTTGATTTACTGGCGGAGTTAAAGCAGATGCGCCCGGAACTTCCCGTGTTGATTTTGAGTATGCACTCCGAAGAACAGTTCGCCGTGCGCGCCCTCAAAGCGAAAGCGTCCGGCTACATCACGAAGCAGAGCGCGCCGAAAGAGTTGATTCAGGCAATCAGAAAAGTGCATCGCGGCGGCAAGTACGTCAGCCCGTCATTGGCTGAGACGCTGGCTTTCGAGTTGGGAGACGACACGGGAAGAGCGGCGCACGAAAAGCTTTCCGACCGTGAATATCAGGTGCTGCGGATGATTGCGGCGGGAAGAACGCCGAAAGAGATTGCCGCCGAATTGAACTTGAGCGAAAAGACCGTCGGGACTTATCGTATGCGCGTGTTGGAAAAGATGTGTATGAAGCGCAACGCCGAGTTGGTTCGTTATGCGGTGGAAAACCGGCTGGTTGATTGAGACTGTCAATCCGGCAAGCCGGCATACGGCAACGACACGAAACCCCTTCGAATCCTCAAAAAACTTTCCTTCCCTTCAAATAAATCAAATCACAAGCCGACGTTTGTAAGCAAAATGCTGACACAGCGTCCGCTATCTACTCACCTGAGATTCAGCAGATTGCCGATAGTACGAAAGCGTACTTAGGACTAATCTAAGTTAGACAATCAAAACAGTTAAGAATATCGCCCTGATGAATGCGTTTTTGATGATGCATTTCGCGCGACTTCGCACAGTATTCGATAGCGGAGTTGCTGTTTAAGTCTGCGAACAGAAGCAGAAAAGTAAATCGTTTTCCGCGAAAGGCTTTGCGCCCCGACGCCAGAGGTAATAGTTATGGTGACTGCGGATGCCGCGCTAAGCGCGCGGAAGGGTTTCACGTCCCGCGTTACGACCGCCCGAAATGTCGGCGGAAGCATCACGTCAAGAGATACGAACAGGGCTGACTTCGAGGCGGCGGCGATGCCATATCTCAACGAGATATTCGGCGTCGCCGCCCGTCTCGTCGGTAGTCGCGTCGAGGCTGAAGACTTGGTGCAGGAAGTTTTCATGCAAGCGTGGAAGTCGTTTCACTGCTTCAAGATTGGAACGAATTGCCGCGCGTGGCTGTTCCGCATCCTTTTCAACAAGCATCATCATCACCGCCGGAATCTGCTACGCTGGAGAAGAATCAAAACCGACGAAGTGAACTTTGAGCAACTTCCATCCGATGCTCCACCCGTGAGCGAACACCTGAACGACAGGGAGATTTTGCTTGCGCTGGAGCGACTGCCGCAGTGTTATCGTGAAGTGGTGCTGCTGTCTGATGTACAAGAGTTCGCTTACAAAGAAATTGCCGCGATATTGCGTGTTCCCGCCGGTACGGTGATGTCGCGCTTGAGTCGCGGCAGAAAACTGCTGCGAAGTGAGTTAGCCGACGTAGCCGCAGGTTATGGAATCAAGGGAAGATTAGATCCGGTTGCCAAATCAATAAAGTTTGATTGGCGCAAACCGCAATCACATTTGGAAAAACCGGTGTCCGATTTACAGGAATGAACGGGTAGCAGGTGTCCACCCGGTGCGAGATGCTTGACGATTAGACTGCGCGTCGCGTGCAAATTGGACATCGAGAAGTAATAGCCGTCCTCCGACAGTGAAGTTAAACCGAACGACTCCGCAAGGATATTCGCGCGGTACTTCCATACGCCGGATGTTGATCTGCGGCAGATGCGAACACCGACAGTAATGCGTCGCACCGCGCGGCGAGTTGCTGTGTCGGCACGCCTATCGAGCAGCCGATTTCTAAAGCGTTGCGGTAACGCTCGCGCGGCAGGGCGCGGAGTGTCGCGGTCTATTGTGCGGCTTCGTAATCGCTCGTCTCGAAACCCCGCGGGTCGGCGTTCGCTGCGTACACGGAATCGAAATAATCCGGCGGCAGTGTTTTATCGGGCGTTCCGCTCATCTCAAATTTCAAACTTCATCCGATTCGTCTTTCTTTCATCCGGGAGTGCGGCGACGGTTGCCGCGCGTTCCAGCACTACTTCCGCAACCGTGTCGGACTTACCAACGATATATTCGTCGTCTCTATAGTTGTACGGGCAATCTCACGTTAGTTTCAGTTTGTGATAAAGGAAAATGACACTCGCCGCTCACCTAATATCGTCGCTCTCCTGATAAACTCAGATTCCTTGCTCTATCTCGCCCGATTTGGCGTCAAGCGTCGTGTAGTGCTGATTGAAACGCGCGTCGTGTCGTAACCAAGTTCGCGGCGCACGATCAATCCCTCAAGGTACAGGGTAACATCACACGTTCTTCTCATCTGCCCTTCACAACCACCTTCGTTGGTATAATGAATCTTATGACATCGCCCTTACTCGAATTACTCAAACAAATAGATGAAGGAATTTGCATCTTCGAGCCGTACCGCCGCACGTCCCGCGATATGATGGAGTTTCAAGACACCGTTGCGCGCATTTTAGAGATGGAACGAGAGGGACTCATCACCGGAACGTTCGTCCAAAAGCGCGAGATCGCCGGAGCAGAATACTGCGACCTCATCATGGTGCGCGGCGGGTTGACCGCCGAAGGTAAGCAGATGCTAATTGAATATCAAAGCAGCGAGCAGACATGAAAAGGCGAAGTCTGCAATGAATGTCTTCAGCTTCTTTCTACGAATCGCGGAAATCGTTTTGGGAGAGATAGGCTGGTTGAATGTTGTTCTCATGACCGACGCGCGTTTCAAATTCTTTCTCACCTTGGTACCTGTAAGCCTTAGCTCTATCCGTTTGGCAAGTTGAAAAGAAAGAAGCTGAGATTAACTGACTCTGACTTGCCACTGACGCATAGCAACCTGTGCAACTGAAATCTCAACATCGAGAAACCGTTTGATGACCTCAATGTTCGTCGTTGCGTGAAGCGATAAGTTGTCGGTTGTGAATACACCGCCGCCCGCGAGTGCCATTGGCAGCAACAGTTGGTCGGCAAGATGTTCGCCCACCGCCGCCTCACTTGCGAGATAAACCCTTGCCTCGTCGCACGCTCCTTCCGCCACCGTCTCCGCCATGACACCGCGCGCACCGATGCCGGTAAAGACTTCGCAAACGTGTTCGCTTTCAATTTCCAGGCTGACATAGTTTCCCGGCGAGCGAGCCTCGCGCACCTGTTCGATGTGAAGGGATTCATCGCTCCATGCGAGTTTTTCACGCACAACGGCAATCTCTCGTTCGGCGATACCGCGATCAAGATTAGCGACCACCGCACGCCCCCGACACTCTCGAATCGCGCCGCGTTCATTGAGTTCAAGACGCGCAAGTTTCTTCGCCGGTTCGACAGAGACGCGCACGCAACCGCCGCCCGCCGGATAGAAACCATGACGCTCCAACTCCGCCGTCACGCTTGCGCCCATGCGGTTAATGACAGGCAAAAACGCACCCGCGATAAAGTCAAACGGCGGTGCGTAGGCGTTGTGCGTGCCGCCCTCAATCACAATCGTCGAAGGCTGCGCGGCAAGCATCAACGGCGGCAGCACGGTCTGCAACACAAGCAACGCGCTCCCGGCAGTTCCGACCGCAAACCGGAAGTCACCGCCCGCCACGCACCCCGCGCCCGACGGCACAAACGTCAACTCGCTTGAGCCGAGCATCGCGCCCTCGACACACGCCCCACCGACTTCGGCGGCGGCAAGCACGGCGGTCAAGTGTTGCCGCAGAAGTCCCGGCTTCTCACGATTCGCGCGTATCCCCATGATGCGAAACGCTTTGCCCGTAACCAGCGCGAG
>JBGTMR010000202.1:0-2564 GCA_041743485.1 Pyrinomonadaceae bacterium | reverse complement strand
GCGTCACATCGAACCCGGCAATCGCGGTTTAGTAATGGTTGTTTCCGACGGTATGGGCGGTGCGCTGGCGGGCGACGTGGCGAGTCGCATGGCAATCGAATCGCTAAGTGAAATGCTTATCGAAGGCGTGCGCGATGAAGACGACATCACGGTTTCAACCCGCCTTGCGAGTGAAGAAGCGAGTGAAGAACAAGATTCATCCGGTGAAGCCGAATCATCCAATGACGGCGCGTCGGAAAAGTTTTCGCTTGCCGATGCGATGCTTAACGCGACCGTTTATGCGAACCTTGCGATTCACCGCAAAGGGCGCGAAGAAGCCCGTTATAACGGTATGGGCGCGACTCTAACGAGCGCGGCAATCGCCAACGACCATCTCGGACTCGTGCAGGTCGGTGACAGTCGGGCGTATCTTTTGCGCGGTGACAACATCAAGTTATTAACGAAAGACCAATCGCTGGTTCAGCAGTTGATTGATGTCAAAGAGATAACCGAAGAACAAGCCGAAACACACATGTTCCGCAACGTCATCACGCAGGCACTCGGCGCGGGGCGCGACATCAATCCGGTGGTCAGCACGGTGCGCGTCCGGCAGGGCGACACGTTGTTGATTTGCAGCGACGGGCTTTCGGGTAAATTGCGCGCCGCCGATATGCACCGCATCGTGAGGGAAGCGGGCGATGATCTATCTTCCGCGTGTCGGGAACTCGTGGACGAAGCCAATCGTCGCGGCGGCGAAGATAACATCACGGTTGTTCTCGCGCGCTTTACGGGCGAGGAATTGAAAGCGGCGGAGTCCGACGAGATTGACGTTTCGGTCAACACGATTGGTGACGATACATCGTATGCCGCGCGCTATCTCGCCGATTCTGACGACATCACGTTAAACGAAAGGTGAAAATCGAAAGGCGAAAGTGAAAGACCGCTCCGCCTGCTTAATACTTTCGCCCTTCGACTTTCACCTTTCACCTTTGCTTCGTTTATGCTTGTTCTCGGTATCGAAAGTTCGTGTGATGAAACCGCCGCCGCCGTCGTCGAAGACGGGACGCGGCTTCGTTCTTCCATAATCAACTCTCAAACCGAGATTCACACTTCTTTCGGCGGCGTCGTTCCCGAAATCGCTTCGCGCGAACACCTCAATCGCATCGTTGAAGTCGTTGATTTGGCTTTCGCCAAAGCCAATATCAAACAAGAGGATTTGAACGGTATCGCCGTCACGACGGGTCCCGGACTTATCGGTTCGCTGCTCGTCGGCGTGTCCTTTGCGAAGGCTTTCGGCTACGCGCTCGGACTCCCGTTTGTCGGCGTCAATCACATCGAAGGTCACATTTATTCCGTCGCGTTCGACAATCCGCCGGTCGAATATCCCGCGCTCGCGCTCATCGTTTCCGGCGGTCACACGAATCTGTTTTACGTTCCCGCTCCCGGACGCTACAAAGTCGTGTCACGCACGCGCGACGACGCGGCGGGCGAGGCGTTCGATAAAGTGGCGAAGATGCTTGGGCTTGGTTATCCGGGCGGAGCGATTATCGAACGCCTCGCGCGCGAAGGTGACGCTTCGGCAATACGTTTCTCCGTCGCGCAGATGAGCGACGGGCGACCGGATTTTAGTTTCAGCGGATTGAAAACTGCGGTGGCGAAATACATGCGCGTCGCCTCAATCGCTGCCCTTGAACCGGACGAACAACCTTCACAACCCGTCAAAGATTTAGCGGCGAGTTTCCAAGCGACCGTCATTCGTTCATTGGTTGAAACGACCGGACGCATGGCTGACGTGTATCAACCGCGCACGCTTATCGTCGCGGGCGGTGTCGCGTGTAATGAAAGCTTGCGCGGGGCGGCAAATGAACTCGCCGTATCGCGCGGCATCCCGCTCTACTTACCTTCGAGACATCTTTCGACCGACAACGCGGCGATGATTGCCGCCGCCGGTTCGGTACGACTCGCGGCGGGCGAACGCGACGGGCTTGATCTCAATGCCGATGTCACAATGCGTTTGCAAAATTACGATGTCGAAGATGAAAGCCTACGCGGGCGCGTTCACTATCGCCTTTGAAGCCGGATGAGCGTCGTTGCACATTCGAGTTTCGGACAGTCGGTAATAACAACTTAGCCGCCGCCGTTCACCTGCGAGGTGCGAGGATGAACGACGACGGCTAGGTTGTGGTGCGCGACTCTAAAGCGAGGAGTCGCACTTTCTTTATACGCGCAATCGCGTAATGTTCGGCGGGCAGAACTTCAAGTGTCTTGCCATTGAAACTACTTGGGAAGGCTGGCTAATTCCGCGCTGTTTGTGTTTGCTGACATACGGATGGTTTTAGCGGTTTTCATCGGATTGCGCGCGTCGAGTTCGACGGTCACGATGTCGCCTTCGGTCAGTTGCACGTTGGATGACGCTTTACCGGCGCGTGAAATCTTGGTTGAACTTTGATGAATCGCAATGACGTGTTCGACTCCATCCTGCGCGATGACCGCGATGCGAGTGGGCGCGACTTCGACGATTTTCGCTCCGCTGATGCGCGTATCGGAATCTTGGGCGGTCGCACTGCCGTTTTGAGCCGATGCGA
>JBGTMR010000201.1:0-9252 GCA_041743485.1 Pyrinomonadaceae bacterium | reverse complement strand
GACGATTTCGCCGTTTGTGTCGCGCAACTCAATCGCTTCATAGCCGCCTTTGGCGATGAGGTTGCGCGTATAGTCGTCAAGGTTCGTCTCCGGCGCGATGTTGTCAATCGAAGTCCCGACGGCGAGGGCGGCGTTCACGGTTTGCGTTTGTTCGCGGGTCAGGAAATTAGTGTGCGCGGTGCGGGCTTCCGTCACGACATCTTCCGGCAAGCGTCCGAACCATTTTTCAATCGAACGATTGAGAAACGTGTACGAGAAGATTGCCATCGCTGTTATCGGCAACAGTGAAAGACTGATGAAGTAGGTGACGAGTCGCGTCTTTAATTTTGAACCGAGCGTGTGGCGTTGGCGTTCGCTTTGAAGTTTGACGAGATTGCGAAGCAGTATGAACGCGAAGATGACGAACGACGCGAACAGCAATGTTGAGAGCGTGAACAGCGTAGTCGTGTCAATGATTGTTTGCGGCTCGACCAATTCCCACACGAAAAGCTGAAGCGCGGCGAGCGCGGCGAGCAATACAAGGACGAGCGACGCGAGCAGCCACAAACTCCACCGCCGCACGGTCACGCCGCCTGTTCGCTTCGGCGCGTCGTCTCGGTCTAGCTTGTTTGGTTCGATTGTCATTTAGGTTCTGTTGACATTTGGTTTTGGTAAATTGCCACTAGCTTTAGCTAGTGGGCAACAATCAAGCAAACAAGCGGCTTTAGCCGAATTTCTGACAAAAGAATATGCCGATGTGCTTTAGCTAAAGCTGAAGGATGAACTGTGTGCTGTTTGTTCGGCTAAAGCCGGAAGCCTTGTGTTGATGCTGTCCACTAGCTGAAGCTAGCGGCAATTAATGATATGTCAACACAACTTAGTAATCGCCGTTAGTATTCGATACCGGAACATTGCGCGTTTCCAAACTTACTTCGCGGCGCGCTTCTTACCTGTTTTTTTGGCGTCGAGTTTTTCCATCAAACCCGGAATCTCCGCCAACAGTTCGCGTGCGAGGAAACCTAAGCCCCCGACGCGCTTCGCCAGTTTATCCCCCGCGCGCCCGTGCAGAAACACGCCCCATACGGTGGCAACCAGAGGCGTGGCGGTGCGTGCCGCGAGTCCGCCGATGATGCCGGAAAGCGTGTCGCCGCTGCCCGATGTCGCCAAGCCGATGTTGCCGCAACGGTTGCAAAAAGCTTTATCCGCCCCCGCGTCAACGATGAACGTCTGCGAGCCTTTGAGGGCGACGACCGCCCCGAATCTTTCGCTCGCATTGCGCGCCGTCGTTTCCGGGTCAGCGAGAACTTCCTCTTTCGTGATGCCGAGCATACTCGCCATCTCTCCGGCGTGCGGCGTCATAATCACTTTACCTTCGGTGGCTTTGATTGTGTTCGGGTAACGCTTAAAACATGTGAGAGCGATGGCATCGAGAACTATCACGGGTGTTTTCAGTTGCGGCATGAGGTGTTTCATCAATGCCGTGACGCTTGATTCTTCAACCATGCCGATGCCGATGACGACGGCTTTAGCTTCGTTCGCGTGCTTGGCGATGATGCGCGCCGCAGATGGCGCGATGGCTCCTTTTTTAGTTTCGGGAAGCGCGATAACGTACGATTCAGGGACTTGCGCGGCGACCAAACCCGCGATGCTTCGGCAGGTGGCGATTTGGAGTTTGCCCGCTCCGGCACGCAACGCCGCGACGCTGGCGAGAATCACCGCGCCCGGCATTTGCGGCGCGCCGCCGACGATGAGAATCGCGCCGCGCTCGTCCTTATCGCCGTCTTCGGCATGACGCGGCAAAGGCAGACGACGCAACACGGCGGGCGTCACGACGACGGGCGAAGTTGGTTGTTTGGGGGTTTCAGACATCGTGCAGTTATTTCGGCATCACGGGCATATCGGGTTTCGTCGTGACGGGCGTTCCGGTGGCTTCGAGCGGGGCGACGAAGTTCACGAGGTCGAGCGCGAGTTTGCCTTTGCGCCCCAGAGTCGGGTCGAAGCGGTATGAAGTGACGGAGCAGTTCGGAACATCGGCTTGACGGTCAGCCGCTAAAATCTCGCCTTCGGTCATGCGCTCGAACAAATAACGGAAGCAGTTGACGACGACTTGATGCGCGACGATAAGCACGTTCTCCTGACGATGCTCGCGCGTTAAGGTGTCAATCACGCTTCGCAGACGAAGGATGACATCGCACCAACTTTCACCGCCCGGCGGTCGAAAATAAAACTTGCCGAGCGCGGCGCGAAGCGCGAATTGGTCGGGAAAGCGTTCGCGTATCCCGAATGTCGTTAAGCGGTCGAGAATGCCGAACTCCTTTTCGCGCAAACGCTCGTCCACGAAAAACGAAACGTCGTCCTTTGAAATACCGGCGGTTTCAAGCACGATGTGCGCCGTCTTGCATGAGCGCAGATAAGGCGACGTGAGAACGACGGTCGGTCGTTCTTCTCCCTTCATCGCCCCGAACCAACGTCCGAGCGATGCGGCTTGTTCCTCTCCGAGTCCCGACAACGGCACATCCACATCGCGCTTGATGTCGCCGTCAATATCTATGTAAGCATGTCCGGCGGCTTCCGCAATTTCACGCGCGACGTTGCCCGCGCTCTCGCCGTGACGCACCACCCACAACACGTTCGGGAACTTCTGCCCGCGCCTTCGTTCGGTTAATGTTTGACTCATCTTTTTTTATTGACTCATCGGTTCATTGATTCATTGATTCATTGTTATTGACTCATCGGTTCATTTCAGAAATTGAATCAATGAGCCGATGAGTCAATAAATCAATTTTTTAAAGTTCGTTATTGCGCGTTGCCGCGCCCTGCCCCGTCGCGCGCATTTCGGTATCCGATTCAACCGCTCCGCTTTCTTTCCCACTCGCGGATTGCTGCCCTATGCCGCCCGACGCGGGCATCATCTTATCTACGAGAACGAGAAACTCCTGCGCGACGGCGGGAGCGAGAGCGGCGGCTTTGATTTGTAATTCGGTCATGAGCGGCATCACGACTTGCGCGCGTCCCTGCTTGAAACCTGTGATGATTTGGCTTGCCGCGCGTTCGGCTTGCATCGAAAGTACGGGCGTCGAAGCGGTCGTCGAAAACCACGCGGCTTCCTTTTCGTTCTGTCCTTTGTAAATCACGTTGACGTGGCTGCCCGTCCGCAAAGGACCCGGATACACACTCGTCACCGTGACGTTATGCTTACGCGATTCGACGCGCAAGCCTTCGGAAAATCCGGCGAGGGCGTGCTTGCTCGCGGTGTAAGGCAGCATATGCGGGACGGCGACTTTGCCGCCAAACGAAATGATATTGACGATATTTCCGCTCATGCGCCGCTTCATTGCGGGCAGCACGGCGAGCGTCGTGTGAAGCGCGCCGTAAAAATTGACGTTCATTGCTTCGGTATAATCCGCGTGCGTCATTTCATCCATCGGCGCGATTTGAATAATGGCGGCGTTGTTGATAAGCACATCAATCGCACCGAAACGACTTTCGACCGCGCGCACGAAATCTTCGACTTGCCCGCGTTGCGTGATATCGCACGGGACTGCCAACACGTCCGCTCCGCGTTCGGTTAATTCGTTTTGCGCCCGTCGTAGTTCTTCGGCATCACGCGCGCAAATGGCAATGCGCGCTCCTTCATCCGCCAACTGCCGCGCCATCACCAAACCCAAACCGCGCGAACCGCCCGTGATGACGACGACTTTGCCCGCCACATCCATCGCACGCGCACGCCTTGCGACTTCACGCACCGCGAAGAACGCCCCGATGCCCGCCAGCGCGTACCAGACTTTTGAGTTTCCATTGCGCGCCGTTTCCTTGTCATCACGCCGCACATCGCTTTTCTCGCGGCGTGTTTTGCCGTGCGTCACTCTGTCATCCAAATTTACAAACTCCGGGTACAACTCCGCGAACACTTTGCTTCGCTTTTGAATCTTCTCGCTCTTTGGACGTTTCGCCATAATCAATACTCTCCCCTTTGATAATAAAGCTATCTCAAAAACGGTTTCCTTCTCCGCGTGTCTCTGCGTCTTCGACTCTGCGTGTCTCTGCGTGAAAAAACTTTTTGACGCAGAGACACGCAGAGTCGAAGACGCAGAGTACCGCAGAGTTTTCAATCAAAAGCTGTTTTTGAGATTGCTTGTAACCTATGCCAGTTCCGCGATGACCGGAGTGTGGTCTGACGGGCGTTCCCAACCTCTGGGTTCAATGTCAATCCACGTCTTAATCGAGCGCGAAATCAAAGTATCGGAAATCAGAACGTGGTCAATCCGCGCTCCCGCGTTGCGCCGGAAATCACCGCTCCGGTAATCCCACCATGAAAAAAATTCGGCTTCTTTGTTGTGCAGACGAAACGAATCGGTGAAGCCCCATTCTTTCAATTCGTCCAATGCTTGGCGTTCCGGCTCACTCACCAACACACCCCCCGCCCACGCCGCCGGATTATGCACATCGCGGTCGTCGGGTGCGATATTAAAATCGCCGCAGACCACGATATTTTCAGACCGTCCGTAATTCATTTCGATGAACGTCTTGAATCGCTCGAACCATCGCAGCTTATAAACATACTTGTCGCTGCCGACGCGCGCACCGTTCGGGACATACACGTTGATGACGCGCACATCTTCAATCGTCGCTCCGATAAGTCTCGCTTGAACATCGCTGAAATCATCTTCACCGTCACCTGAAACACCGAACCCACGCACGATGTCACGCGCCTCTCTGCGCGAGAGAATCGCTACGCCGTTGTATGTGCGCTGCCCGTGCGTCGCGTAGTGATAACCGATTTCCGCGAACGCTTCACCGGGAAAACGCTCGTCCGTACACTTGATTTCTTGCAGACAAACCACGTCCGGCTTGCGCTCCATCAGCCACTTCAAAACATGCGGCAGACGCACGGTGACGGAGTTGACATTCCATGTTGCGATGTTCACGAAGTTTCCAAAAATGCCTTGATTGAGATGCGGGCAAGATTAACATATAGGACGCCAAACATTGGCAAAGCAGTTTCTTCGCATAAGACCCGCCGCTAACACCGCCGCCCATGTTTAGAGTATATTTTCGCATTCCGCCCTACCGCTCAACCGCTCATCTATACTGTCGCGTCGGCGGTTTTCCGGTTCGGGAAACACAAACGATAAACCTTAAACTCGAACTTACTAATTGCCGCTTTGTTCGTCATTATTTCGGAGATAAACCACAAGTGACCGCCGCCGCATTTTACGATTTAGAAGGAACGCTCGTCTCGACGAATCTTGTCCACACGCTCGGCTTTTACGCCAAGCGTCAACAGGGCGTCTGGCAAACGCTTCGCAAGAGCGCGGCGACACTCGTCAGCCTTCCGCTGTTCGCCGCGACCGATCAATATAGTCGCAAGGTTTTCAACGACGTATTCTTTCAACGCTATAAAGGCGAGTCCGAAGACCGCCTGCGCTATTTCGCGGAAGAACTTTTTGAGGAAGTCTTAAAGCCCGCCGTCTTTCCCGGCACGTTCGACTTAATCGAAAAATCAAAATCACTCGGCATCCGTCAAGTCGTCGTCACCGGAGCATTGGACGTTTCCGTCGCGCATTTAATGGATTATCTCGGCATTGAAACTTGGGTCTGCAATCGCCTTGAGTTCGTCAACGGCTTTGCGACCGGACGCCTCTTGCCTCCCGTCCTCGCCGCCGCGACCAAAGCCAAGTGGATACGCGAATACGCCGAACGCGAAGGCATAAACTTGAGCGAGTCTTATGCGTATTCCGATTCGATGAGCGACCTTCCGATGCTCTCCATCGTCGGGCATCCGGCGGCGGTCAATCCCGATGTAAGGTTGAGACAAACCGCGCTTCATCACGATTGGGCGATTCTTGATTTGAAGTGAACTGTATTCTAGCCCCGTCAGGGGCGACAAGATAATAGCCCACGGCGTCAGCCGTGGGATAAACGATTGTTAAAAACATAAGCCCCGCAAGGGGCGAAAGATACTCGACGATGATTGTGTCGCCCCTGACAGGGCTTGATAACTTTTGATGCGATGTGACCCACGGCTTGCGCCGTGGGCTATTATCTTGCCGCCCCTGACGGGGCTTTCGGAATTGATAAAACCCACGACCATGCAATTCACCTTCAAACAAAAAATCTTCGCGTTGCTTGTGGCTTCCCTGTTCTTGCGCTTTGTTTTCTTCGCGGTTGAATCGGGTGACAGCGTTTCCCAAGAACTTAGTCCAAAGACAAGCTATTACGGTGAAGATAGACTGAACACAAATCCACCGCCGCCAGCACCAGTGATGACGGTCAAACCGATTGTTATAGAGGAAGCAGTCAAATTATTTCATGAGCAGTTCAACCAAACGCAGTTCGACGCGATTTACGCCGATGCCGGTAAAGGCGTTCGAGACTTTCAAACACGCGACGCATTTGTCCGTAAGTTATCCGACCAAAGAAACGAACTCGGTGCGGTTATAAGCAGCAAGCGTACATACATCAATCAAAACATTGGCTATGGCAAATCAACAGTAATCGTCGCCGATTTCCAGACCGTGTTCGCCAACGGTGAATCCAAAAGAGAAGGTTTCTTTTGGCGCATCGTCAAAGGCAAACCGCAACTCGACTATTACACGGTTTCATAAACATCAGCCTGAATCTTTTGTGTCCCTAAAACTCCGCCGCAAGGCTCAAGCATTGCCTGATAACGCACCAAGATTCACATAAGCAACAGAGACATACGACCATGCAGTTCACCTTCAAACAAAAGATTTTAGTGTTGCTCGCGGCTTCCCTCTTTTTACGCTTCGTGTTTTTTGCGATTGAAACTGGCGTTAAAGTAGCTTCACACATAGCCGCGCATCCATCTTCGATAATGAATGAGAATCTTGATTGGTACGACACATCACCACCGACACCAGTTCCACACTCGCGTGTTGGGACGGATGCGACCAAAGCGGTTGACAACTTTCATCACAGATTCAGTTCGGCTTCGTTTTTGGACGTTTATAAACACGCCGCTCCCGCTTATCGGGAACTGGATTCACTTGAGTATGTGCGCCGCATGGTTTTGGTGTGGCAAAAACTCGGCGAAGTCGAAAGCAGTCGAGAAGTAAGCCGTGTTGAAAGACTTTTTGAAGGGCGTGAACAAATCATCATCGAATACGAAACGCAGTTTGCGCGTGATGAGGGCTACGAACAATTCATCTGGGATATATCCGGCAGTGAAGCCAAACTTTATTTCTACAACGTAAGCTCTCCCGCTCTCGCCAAGTAGATAGTAAATAGTGAATGGTAAATAGTGAATGGCAAATGGTGAATGGTAAATGGTAAATGGAAAAGCCGGTGTTTCTTACCATTCACGATTGACCATTTACTATTCACAAACAGTGAGTGAATAGTAAATGGAAATTCAAGCGGGCATATGACGGTGTATGTTTATTTTCAAAGATACAAAGCCCACTGAGGTTGAATACAAACATTGTGCGACCACACGAAAATCTTGAGGTTTGGATTAAAGCCGTTGATTTTGTAGTTCTCATATACAAGGCGACAGAACTATTTCCGAAAGAAGAAAAATTTGGATTGACCTCGCAGATTCGTCGCGCCGCAGTTTCAGTTCCGGCAAATATCGCCGAAGGCGCAGCCCGAACTTCAATCAAAGAGTTCATGCAATTCGTTTCAATAGCTCAAGGCTCTGCCAGCGAATTGGATACCGAAATTTTAATAGCTCACCGTCTCGGTTATTTCACCGAAGCGCAACACACTAGACTTCGCCAAGACCTCGACACAATCGGACGTATGCTCACAGGCTTATCTCATCACCTCAAAACCAAACACCAAAACCAAGAACGCTCATAAATCCATTTACTATTTACCATTTACTATTCACAACATGCCCCTACAACTCCGCCGCAAAACTCACGAATCCGTCGTCCACATTGACCGCGACAGCGCGCCGCGCATAGTCGCGCACGGCACGGAATTTCTTCTCGAAGACTTGCCCGTCGGCACGCGCGTCATCTATCCGAACGCTCCGATAAAAGGTTTGCCGAACCCGGAAGCCGCGATACGTTACGCCTTAAATCACCCGCACGGTTGCGACCCGCTTCACGCGCAGTTAGAACCGGGAATGCGCGTCACCATCGCGGTTGACGACATCTCTATGCCGCTTCCGCCGATGCAAACGCCGGACATTCGCCAGACGGTTTTAGAGATTCTCGTGGACATGCTTCACGGTCACGGCGTTGACGACGTACACATCATCATCGCCGTTTCCCTTCACCGCCACATGACCGAATCTGAAATGAAACGCATGTCGGGCGAGCGCGTCTTTAAGGATTTCTACCCCGACCGTTATTACAACCACGACGCCGAAGACGAATCCAACCTCGTTGAGTTAGGAAAAAATCGTCACGGCGAACCACTTCGCATCAATCGTCGCGCGGCGGAAAGCGATTTGCTGATTTACGTCAATCTCAATTTCGTGCCGATGAACGGCGGACATAAGAGCGTCGGCGTCGGGCTTTGTGATTACGAATCTTTGCGCGCCCACCACGAGCCGCACACGATTCGTGCTTCCGATAGTTATATGGACCCGCACGGTTCGGAACTCGCCCGCAAAATCGCCCGCGTCGGTGTGCTGGCGGATGAGAAGTTGAACGTCTTTCACATCGAAACCACTTTGAACAATCGCATGTTCAAAAGCGACTTCGATTTCTTGACGAAGAATGAAGACGACTTTTCCGCGATGGACAGAATCAAGTTCGAGGCGATGCGCTTCTCCGTCTCGAAACTTCCGCGCAAAGCGAAACTCTTGGCTTATAACCAACTGCGCTCAAACTACGAACTCATCGCCGTCCACGCCGGAAAGACCGATCCCGTGCATGACAAAATCATCGAAAAGTCTATGCAACAATACGTCGTGCCGATCGAAGGGCAGTGCGACATTCTCATCTGTCCGATACCGGAGATGTCGCCTTACAACGTCAACACGAACTTGAACCCGTTGCTCGTTCAAGTCATGGCTCTCGGCTATCACTTCAACATGTATCGCGGCAAACCCCTTCTTAAAAAGGGCGGCGTTCTCATCCTTCATCACCCGTGTCACGACGAATTCGACCACAAATTTCACCCGTCATACATCGAGTTTTTCAATCGCCTTTTACCCGAATCGCGCGACGCCTGTTTCCTGCGTGACAAGTACGAACAGGAGTTCGCCGCCAATCCTTCGTACATTTCTATGTATCGTCGCGGCAATGCTTATCACGGAGCGCATCCGTTCTTCATGTGGTACTGGGGCGAGAACGG
>JBGTMR010000200.1:0-2462 GCA_041743485.1 Pyrinomonadaceae bacterium | reverse complement strand
GCCGTCGCAGCGTTTCTTGCGCGCGACGGGCGATGTCACATTCACGCCTTCGGAAGCGACGCGCAGTGTCGTGTTTGAACTCAACGGTTCGCTCAAAGTTGACGGCATCGAGCGCGACGGAAAGCCTCTGACGAGTTTCGTGCAGGATGCGGTCGGCGTCGGTGATTTAGGTCCGAGCGTGCGCGTTGATTTGGGCAGTTTCGTCGAAGCGAATCGAAGCGTGACGCTTCGATTTCGTTGGTCGGGCGCGCTCGTCACACCCGAAGGCGGACCTCTCGCCACGAAGCGTCTGGCTTATGTCGCACCGGAAAATTCATATCTGATGTATGCGGCGCGCTGGTTTCCGTTTAACGATTATGCCGCCGACCGTGCGACCGCCGACATCACAATCGCCGTCCAGACAGGCTATGAAGTCGCGGGTTCGGGCGACGTGCCGCCTGTGAAAACCGTGAGCGGCGCGACGGTGCGGTATCGTTTCGCGCACCGCACGCCCGCCCTTATTGGCAATATCGCCGCCGCGCGATATGTGACCCGCAATTTGCGTTTCGGTAAGTACGAAGTGCAGTTTTACGTTCAACCCGGTTCGGAAAAGAACGTCGAACGCTACGGCGAACTCGTCGGACGCGCGCTCCAGTTTTACACTAAATCTTACGGCGCACCCGCGTTCGGGACGCGCTTCGTCATCGCGCAGATTGACGATGAATCTCTCGACGCTTACGCCGCACCGGGTATGCAGTTCGTTTCGACGAAAATCTTAAACGGGGCGCGGCAGAATTTTGAGGAACGCTTGCAACGCGAAATCGCGTATCAGTGGTGGGGTCAAACCGTCGGGCTTCGTTCGTTCGATGATGTGTGGCTGTCGCAAGGTTTGGCGGAATACAGTGCCTTCGCGTTTCGTGAAGCGACGCTCACGGGCGGCGCGCTCGAAGCCGCGCAACGCGACCAGCTTGAGCGCGCCCTGACGTTTGAAGCGACGGCTTCCATCACACGCGCTCCTTCGACTCTTGACGACCAATCATCCGCGTATCAGGGAATCATGTTCAGCAAAGGCTCTATGGTTTTTGCGACCTTACGACAGACGCTTGGAGAAGATAAATTCAACCGCCTGATGCGGACTTACTACGAACAGTATCGCGGCAAGAACGCTTCCGTCGCGGACTTCGAGCGGCTGACAACTCAAATCGCGGGCGAAAACATGCGCTACTTTTTCGCCCGTTACGTCGAAGGCACGGGCGTTCCCGAATTCACGGCGGACTATCAAATCATACGCACGCGCGGTGGGAAGTTTCGCACGCGCGGCACGCTCAAGCAGAATCTCAATAACCTTCGTCTGCCCGTAGATTTGAAACTGCGTGCCGAAGGTGACGATGCCGAAACGACGGTTCGCATTGAAGACCAGAGCGAAGACTTCGATTTTGAATCAAACGGTAAACCGCTCGAAGTCATCATTGATCCGGGCTACAAAGTTCTTCGCACGTCGGAAGATTTGAAAATCACGACTGTTGCCCGTCGCGGCATCGAACTCTACCGCGAAGGTCAGTACACCGAAGCCCAACGCCAACTCGAAGAAGCCCTGAAACTCAATAAATCGAGTTCGTGGGTCTATTACCATCTCGGACTGATTTATCTGGAGCAGAAGAACTATCAACTCGCACGCGATAACTTTGATGCCGCACTCGCCGGAGACCTCAGCCCGTCATGGATTGAAGCGTGGGCGAATATCAAACGCGGCAACACCTACGATGCCGAAGGCGACCGCGTGCGCGCGACCGATGCCTATCAGAAAGCGATTGCGACAAACGAGAAATACGACGAAGCCTTGAAAGTCGCCCGCACATTTCTCAACACACCTTACGACCCGCGCGCGACGCAAGAGCAGGCTCAAGGCGCGACTAAATAGTTAGTTTTTCCAGATTCGAGAAAGCGCGAAGGGCGCGGCTTGTACTGAACAAGCCGCGCCCTTCGCGTTAATAAAAGCCGCCTCAAGGTAGCGCGCTTCGCGTCCATCAATCCGCAACGATAGTGATTTTATTTTTGTCCGCGAGACTAATCATCTCGTCACGGTCAAGCATCAACGTCTTGCCCGCCGCGATGCAAAGGCAGGTAGCGTGCGAATCAATCATCGTGTTTATTGTCGGTGTGCCGACGACCGGAACATCAAATCGCATGTCTTGCGCGGGCTTGGCGACTTTGACGACGGTGAGCCGCCCGCGTGCGAGTTGTCCGGCGCGTGTGATGACGGCATCCGTGCCTTCCATCGCTTCGACGGCGACGCACGCCCCGGCGCGCACCACAATGGTTTGCCCTAAATCAAGCCGCGCGATTTCGCGTGCGACTTCCAAGCCGTATTCGATGTTGGCGCGCTCCGTGCGGTCGGGTGCGCGGCGCGTGAGCGTTCCTTTTTGTGCGAGTAAATCATCGAGAAACGTCGTCGAAGAAATCAGTTCGATACCGTCGCGGGC
>JBGTMR010000199.1:0-9332 GCA_041743485.1 Pyrinomonadaceae bacterium | reverse complement strand
TCGTCGTCAATGCCTTCGATGAGTTCGAGAAACGCGAGATGCTGTTCTTGAAATTCTATGTAAAACTTCTTCGTGACCTGCTCAACGTCAAGTGCTTCTTTGAGCCGAGCCGCGACCTTTGTGACCTCTATGTTGCCTTCGGCGTCGAACTCGGAGATGTCAACCACCATCGCGTTGAGTTTGCCCAAAAACAAATCGACAGGTTGACCTTTGACGTAAAGATGCTCGCGCGGGTACGCCTTGCTCGCCTCGCGCTTGACCCAATACCACATACATTGCGTGCGGTGATTGCCGTCGCTGCCGTCAACAAAAACGAGCAGGTTTTCCGCGCTTGTCTGCGATATTTGTTTGTGAATCGCGTGGCGTGTTTTCGCTTCGGGGATGGTGTTGGTACTTGCCGAGATTTCATATACCGCAACGCCGGACAGTTCCGCGAGTTGCCGTCGGGTGAACTTTGCGCCGTCTTGTTCGACGACGGAAGTTTGCTTTTGTTTGGGCAGCGACCAGCCGAGTTCTTCGACGAACAACTTCGTGAAATCGAAGTTTTCGAGATGCGTCTTGGCTTCCTTGACGTTGATGTTTGCCATTTGGTTTCGAGGTTCGGTTTTAGTTTGCGCTGCTTGTTAAACCCATCGAACAAATGATGTGCGGCTCGGAATCTTGTTCGTCTTCATGTATGACGCACAAGCGGTCTTCATCGCGTAGAGCGATAACGAGTTCGACAATGTTCTCGTCGCTTGCGCCGCTGCGGAGTTGCCGATTCAAGGCGTCTGTCGCACTTTGCCGTAGCGGGTAACGGTAAATCTCGTCAATGGTTTTCAATAGCTGCTCGGTTTCAAACAAAGTTCCTTTCACACTCTCGGCATAAAACTTCAAGCGATAGTAAGTTTTATGCCGCGCTCCCGATGGTCTGCCAAGCTGCCCGCCGACGGATTTTTCTTCGCGCAAAATAAGTTCAATACCCTTTTCAACCAGCGCGTGATGATTCTCCGTGCGCGGCAGTGCGCGCGTTGCGGGCGCACACTCAGCGGCTTTCAAGATTGCGTACTGCGACTCGGACACGCTTTCGCCCTTCTCGTTAATCCACGCCAGCGCGTCGTTGCCTTCCGCCGTTCGCATATAGACGAGCGCGCCGGTGGGAGACTGTGCGCCGAAAGGGATGTGGTGCTTGGTCGCGTAAGTTACGGGTTGAAGTTCGGGGATGATTTTAGCGAGCGTTTTGTTTTCGGTTATCGCGTTCTTCCAGATTTGATAAGCGTAAGAGGCGAGGTCAACCTCCGTGTCGGCGTCGCCGTCGAGAATGCCGCTCTTTTCGTTGTAGAGGTCGAGCAACACACGGTCGCGGTTATCATCTTCAAAGAACGATTCATCCGTGCCGACGACCTCGGCGTTCTGCTGCAAACGCTGGCGAACGCGCGCCCGCAAGCGAATAATGTTTTCGACTCCTTCGGCAGGTAGAAACGAATAGCAAAGAATCGTGTCTGACTTCTGCCCAACACGGTCAACACGTCCGGCGCGCTGGATGAGACGGATGATCGCCCACGGCAGATCGTAGTTGACGACGATTGCCGCGTCTTGCAGATTCTGCCCTTCGCTCAAGATGTCTGTGGCGACCAGCACGCGGAGTTGTTTGCCGTTATTCGCCAAATCAGATTGGTTGTTACTCGCAGGACTGAATCGCGCGGCGAGTCCCGTCGGGTTCCCCGAAGTTCCGGTGACGCCTTCAAGTCCGGCAACTCCGCGCCGCTTCAACTCCGCTTCGAGATAGCGCACGGTGTCGGCGAACTGTGTAAAAACCAAAACCTTTTCGCTCTCGTGTTTTTGTTCGAGCAAATCGGCGAGCGCATCGAGTTTGCGGTCGGTTGCCGGTTGCCAGTCGCCGCAAACTGCGAGTACGTCGAGTAGCGAACGGCAATCTGCTTCCAAGTCGGAAGCTAAGGTGCGGCTAAACAGATGCGGCGCAAGCCACTTGAAGCGCGTGCGGAAGCTGCTTCGATATAGTTCGTAGATAGCGGCAGCGCGACGCTTGAAATCTGCTGCTGTGCCGAACTGCGCCGCCGCTTCGTCTGTTACAACTTCTTCCGCGTCATCGTCGGCAAACGCGCCGAGCATCGTTGAATCCGCATCCTCGTCGGTGAAGTTCGCATCGAGCAATGCAGAATCTTGTGTGCCGATGGGAAGCGGTAAGCTTTCTGTAATCGCGTGTAGATAGACGTAATTGCGAAGTATGTGGCGTTCGATAGACTGGATAAAGGCTTGCCCGCTTGATTCCAACCGCTTGAAAAGATTTGTCCGGCAGAAGCCCATCAAGCGTTTTCCGGCGCGTCCCAAGTCGCGCAATATGCTTTCCTCGTCAGGCGTAGGGCGCGTGCGCGGACGCGCCGCGATGTAGTCACCGAGACCATAGCGCGGCAGGCTGAGGCTGTTGACCGCATCGACGATTGGCGGCGAGTAGAGGCGTGCGTACTGATCGTGCGGATCATCGGCATTAACGGCAAACGTCATCGTGCGCGGTACGCGCGCTGGAAAGTAAGAGCGTGTGCCATCATCGAAGGTGAGAAACTTCTTGCCGTGATCATCCTCTTCGGCGTAATTGTTTTGGATGAAGGTGCGCGTGCGCCGCACCATGTAGAGCCGCATCAATTCGCGCCAGTCGTCCGGGTGTTTGCTGCGCTCGAACGCGGCGAGCGTGCGCGGCGCGACTTGCCCTAACACCTCGAATGCACTGTCGCCTAATTCGCGGAACAGTTGTTCGGGACGAATGCCGATGTCTTTGTCTTCAGGTACAAAGAGACGCAGTTGATTAGAAAGGTCTTGGTAAGTTTTGTTGTACGGCGTCGCGGAAAGCAATATGCACTTGCTGTCGTTCTTCTCGATGTAGTCCCGGATTGCGCGGTACCGCTTGCCTTCTCGGTTGCGTAAGTTGTGGCTTTCATCAATCAGAACGATGCGAAAGCGACGCATCTCCGGCAACTCAACTGTGGCGCGACTGACCGGCAAGACGTGCGCCCGCAACCGGTATTGATGTTTGTAGTGCTCCCACATCGGCACTAGATTCTTCGGACAGATGATGAGCGTCTCCAAGCCGTAATCATCTTCAAAGATGCGGGCGAGTGCCGTCGCCATCAACGTCTTACCCAGCCCGACGACATCGCCGATTAACACACCGCCGCGCTTGTTCAAGTGATGCGCGGCGATCTTGACGGCGGCGGTTTGAAATGCGAACAGCTTGTTGCCGAAGTCGCGCGGGATGCGAAACTCGGCGAGTCCGGCGCGTGCTTCCTGCGACAGGTGATACGCCATCTTGAGATAAACGTGGTAAGGCGGTGTCAGTTCTTCACGCGCCCAGCTCTCTTCGATTATTTGGACAAGTTCGTTCGAGATGTCCAAGCACCAACGGTCGTTCCATCTTTGCTCGAACCACTTGTGAAGTTTCTGCGTCGCGTCGTGGTCAAGTACGTCTATGTTCAATTCGCCGCCGCTCGACAAACCAGATGCCGTGAGATTACTCGAACCCAAATAACCCACAATCGGGTTGATCGGGTCGGGACGATAAAGCAGATATAGCTTGGCGTGCAGCGTGTGCTTCAAATAAAGTTTGACGGCGACTTTCCCTGATTTGACTTGTGTTGCCAGCCGTCGCAATCCCGCTTCGTCTTCGTTGGTCGGAATGTTCGCCGCAAGTTGGGCGCGGAAATCTTCCGCCAACCGCTTCTTGAGCCGTATCGCCGTCGAGTTGTCGAGCGCGGTTTCCTCGCGCAATAACCGACGCATCTCGCGTTCTTCTTCGTGCGGCAAGCGTTGCATACCGACAAGTAAGCGGCAACATTTCCCTTCTCCACCCACCCATCGTTCAACGTAGGAGTCGAGTTGCTTCCAGCCGCGAAGGTTGAAGTAGCCGATACAGAAGTCGGCTCGCGTTGCTGGTTTCAGCGCGTCACGCAGCGCGGGCAGAAGTTTCTGTTCGATGTTGTCGAAAATACGCGGCAAGTTTTTCCTCCTTTACGAAGACTTCGGTGGGTGACTAATTCCTGCGTGCTTACACCGGGCGACTCCTTTGTCGTTGCCTTGCGGATACCAATACCCCGTTCCTTGGCAATCAGGGCAGTGGCTTGTGTCAATCTCCACTGTTGGATTGGTGGGGGCGAAAAACACTCCAATAAGCGTGTCAGCTTCGCCACTACGGTGAATCGCCGTCGCATAGCCTCCGGGGTTGTTAATGCCTTCTCCGCTCGCACGTAGGTGTGCGGCATATTTACGACACTCTTCCAACGAGTAACTTGACTTCGGGACACCTTTTAATTTATCCACACGCACACCCAGATTTTCGGGATCGCTGTGTTTGTGTGTGTTTCTTTTAATGTGTTCTTTATTGGAGGTCTGTGAGGGTACATTGGTCTGTGAGGGTATAATAGTCTGTGGGGGCAATTTACCCTGTCTGGGTAATACAGCCGACGGCAGATTAACTGTAAAAATAGTTCCTTTGTTCTTGCCGTAGAAACCTCTTAACTCATAGCCACTACGTTCAATAAATCCAAAATCTTCTAGCTTTTGCAAAGCCCGTTGAATCTGCGATTTACTTATGCCACAAGACTTTACGAGTCCGCTGAAACTCACCTTACACTGGTTTGAGTGGAAGCCGTGACTCAGCCGGTAGAGCCTCAATAGTACCACTTGCGAATAGGCGTCAAGTGTAGGGAATACACGATCAAGGATACCGTTCGGAATTGCCGTAAATTGCTCTTTTACTATCCCAAATGTATTTATATTACTCTGTGAGGGCATATTACCCTGTGAGGGCATTATGTTCTCAGGGTATATTGCGGATGTCTGTGAGGGTATATTGTTCTGTGAGGGTATATTACTTTTTGAAGTTTTCGAGTTTGATTGAGCAGCCGTAATTAGCGTTTTTGAGTCAAAGTCTGGTTTGCGATTTGCTTCGGAAAGTTGGTCAGATTCTCTGGTAGGAATAGCTTCTAGCAGAGGGGTGGCAATTGCCGGAGCGACGATTGCGGACGCTGCCTCGTGAGCATTCATAACGCTTGGATTATCGTCTGCGGCCCGACTAATAGGAACACTCGTCGTGTCTTCCTCAACTGCAGCCGGTAAGTCTTCAACAGGATGAACTTGCCACGGAAACTTAGGGCGCGATCTTGCCGGTGGGCGATCCTTTGCCACACGCTCGTCCCACACCGATTCGTTTTTTTTACCTACCATCATGCGCCATCCAGACCGAGGATTTCTCTCGCCATCGCGTCCACATCGTGCGCCGCTTTAGACCCCGGATCATATTCAAAAACCGATTGCTGAGCGGCAGTGCTGCGTGGGAACGCCGACGACTTGCGGATAATCGTTTTTAGCAAATAATCGCTGTAGTTGGCTTCCAAACCTTTGCGGCTCTGGTGGCAGACGGTTTCTGCCGCGTTAAAGCCGTTCAGGACGACATACACGTTTTCCAAGTTGTAGTTGAGGTCTTTACGAAACTGGGCAAGCGATTCAAAGAGAAGTTTCAACCCATCGTATGAAAAGAAATCAGCCATAACCGGCACGACGACATCTTGCGCGCAGAGCAGGGCATTGACATTGAGCAGTGAAAGATTGGGCGGTGCATCGATAACGATGAGGTCGTACTTGTCGCGCAGCGGAGCAATAACGCGCTGCAAACGATACTCGCGCGCGTTGCGGTTGAATAAGGACAATTCAAGTGGTGAGAGATTTAAGTTCGAGGCGATAATATCAAGCGTTGGAAGGGATGTCCGTTGAATCGCAAGATCAACCGGCACTTCTTCGAGCAGTACGTTGTAGAGTGTAAACTTACTTTTCTCCGGTTGAAGTCCGGCGTAAGTGGTTGCGTGCGCTTGTGCGTCAATATCAATCAGCAGAACCTTTAGACCGAACTTGGCGACCGCAGCACTATAGTTATATGCCAGCACAGTTTTACCGACGCCCCCCTTCAAATTCATGAAAAGCTGACACCGAGAGGAAGCGAGCAACGGCGGCAGTCCAAGAGATTGCCGGGCTTGAAGCAAATCTTCAGGTGTATAATACCTGTATGAGATTTTGCCGCGCTGTTTCCTTTTAGCTTTCGGTAATTTGGCTTCTTGCTCATATTGCAGCAATGTCTTTTTAGTAATACCAAGTGCCGTCGCAAATTCATGTGACAAATAGCTTCCATCTTTTCCCATGTGATTTCCCTATTATTATCGCCCTTGGTATAGCGTTTGAGCCTAGCAAAGTTCGTGAACTATATACGCAACGGCTTCTCATATCAAGATTATTGTTAAAAGACGCTGAAATTTAACCTAACTTAGCGTCGTAAATTCGCATCTCACTTCAACGTCATATAATGAGCAACGTCGAAGCCGACGTATATGCGTAGTTCCGCCCGCCTTTCGCGTTATCTCTGCTACTGCGAGGTCATGAACGGCACGCGGACTCGCCCGCACGCCGAGCCACCGATAGACTGCTTTCTCGAACCATTGCGCGAAATTGATTTGGCTGAATACCGTCCCTTTGGATGTGATGAATAGCAGTCGTTTAGAATCTTCCAGTTGTTGCAATTTATCTAAGGATTCAGACTGCGGCGTTGCGGTTTGCAGACGCGCGATCTGTTTGTCTATCGCGCAAAGCAGCTTAGGTCGCCATATCCGCAGATAATTTTCTAAATAACCGATGACTTGATCGTTCAAGTCAAACTCCTCAAACTTTGCTTTTTTCTTTATGAACGTGCCATGCAGACTATGAAAGGCATTATGGCTAAAGTGTAAGAGCCATCTGCCTCCAATGCATTTAATCATCCCTTCCGACAAACGCATCTCGCGGTAGATTCTGTTGCGTGATGGATGGTGAAGCATTAAGAGCAATGCAACACTGCGCCCGGCACACGACGCCAGTTCGGTACCTGACAGTCCTGCAGGAAGCCGACCTGAGTCGGGAAACTCAGCAATGGCGACTTCCATTAAATCTCGATAATTAACTCGACTGCCGTGTAACACGAACGGCGACGACTTAAAGACATCCTGTGAATTAAGCTTCAAAGCATCCTCAAGTTTTCTCCGTAACAAGCTAATTTCCTTCGCTATTGCGAGGTATCTCTGCGCCTCAATATGCTTGCCCTCCTGCTCAGCTACCGGCGCGAAGAACCTGCGCGCTACGCTACTGGCAATGTTGACTACTTCGCGCAGTTGCGTAGTTTTTGTGCCTGCTCGCTTTTGTTCGTGCCATTGAACATATTCAGTGAGCAAGCCGACATCTGCCTGCTTGCGATCAGCAACAAATGAGGGAAGAGAAGTGGGTTGGAGACCTGACACTTGCACGTCAATCAACATCCGAAAATCTATCTGTGACAACTTCCGCACGTTCCCCAAGTAGCCGAAAACGGCTTCAAACTTACGAAGCTTGTTCTGTACTGTCGCGGGGCGATTGCGATGATGGGGGAGGGCTTTCTGTTTGGCGTCTGAGACATACTTCCTCCACTCTTCATACTGCGCCTGCAAAGCAGACGACCACAGTTCAAAAGGCAAACTGTATTTATCGGGTCGGTATAAAGTAGTGTTTTTCGCCGCGATCAACGACGGCAAACTTTTCGTTTGTTTTCTGCGCCCTAGCCGCCCAGCTTTCGTCTCGTTATCTTGAGGGTGGGAAATCGGAGCGATCAGTTGTAGTTGTTCTGCATTGCGTAACACGTAGCCGACATCGCTTTTAATGTTTCTCAGCACGCCCGGAGGGACGCCATGCAGCTTCGCTTCGATCAACGCATTCCGTTCACCAGCGTGTCGAGCATATTTTTTCTCTTCGCAAAGTCCGGGCGAGGAGTACCCCAGTGCCTTCGCATAGCGGCTTGCTGACGAACGTATAGATCTGACGCGCGATGGTTTTATGCGACCGAGTTCTTCCAGACGTTCAACGAGGTACGCTAAGTTCATAAATTAAATGAAATAATTTCTTTCTGCTTGTTGAGCCATTAATTCAAAGCAAGGAATTACTACTTGGTCTGTATAGATTTAAGTTGACAATGCTGAAAAAGCACTAACCTTAGTCAACGGCTCCATGGTTAGGATAGCGTAACGCGCTGTACTTGTGCGACAGAAACCCATTGGTAACTACCAAACAGTTGTAATTATACCGATGCGAGTGATACTTAATCCTGATAGGCTCACTATCGTGCCACGCCCGTATTCGCTTTAACTCAGTAATCCTTTGTGCCTACTTGTCCTTTTCAACGCTCACTACCTGTATGGAATGTGGAGCATCTCGGCGGCTTTCTGCTTTGTGCGCTCACCGCGCCGGTCGTAACGCGCCGTCGTTTGTACGTTGGCATGACCCGCTAAACCCTGCACCGTCGAGATGTCGGCAATTCTCGCCGTGTCAGGTTGTGAACAACAGAAATACGCTAAACCCTGCACCGTCGAGATGTCGGCTCCGGCATCGAGCAGGTCGGAGATGAACGAACGCCGCAGGTCGTGCGGCGAAAATGATTTCACCCCCGAACTCAAGCCGCGCTTACGCACGATGTTCAACACCGCTTGATCCGTCATCCGGCGCGGGATGAGCCGCCCGCCTTTGTTGACGGGATAGAACAGGGAACTACCATCATCGGTATTCGCGGCGTGCGGTTGACGAGGGGAACCCGCTCGCGCCCGCAGCCACGCTTCAATCGCCGCCTTCGCCCCGCCCGTCGCATACGCGGTGCGTGCCTTCCTGCCTTTGCCCGACCTGACTTTCAACGCTCCCGTCTCCGCATCGTAGTCCGTAGCATCGAGCATCACGGCTTCCGCACGCCGCAAGCCCGCACCGTAGAGTACGGCGAACAGTGCCGCATCGCGCGCTCCGCTCGGACTCGCGTCAAGCGCGCAGTCAGCGAACAACGCCCGCAGTTCACCGGCACCGAGAGCGCGACCACGCGGCAAGGTCGTGCCGCGCACCGCCGCGACATCAACGGCGCGATGAAACTCTTCAGCTTGCATCAGTCCTAGCCGCCAACACTCACGCAGCACGCCGCGCAGTGCGGCGAGCATCTTGTTCGCCGTTGCGGGTTGATACGTTTCGGCAAGTGCGGCGCGAATGGCTTGCGTGTGTTCGTAGCTCAGCATCTCCCACCGCAGCACGAAGGCTTGAGCGGGCTTGCCCGAAAGCAAAGTGGCGATAGTCTCTAAAGCCGTCCGCATCGTGCGCCGACTGCCCGGTGCTAATCTATATGGAAGCCACACCAAGAAGTGGATCAGCGATGGATGTAGAATGATGGTGGCAGAGAAACCTGTAAGGATGGAGACGGAAGCGTGCTTGGTGAAGAAGATTACGTCGAAGCGTGTCGGCGGTATAAAGACAAACGG
>JBGTMR010000198.1:0-3645 GCA_041743485.1 Pyrinomonadaceae bacterium | reverse complement strand
CTTTATGACCCGCAAACGGCTGGCGGCTTGCTTATCAGCATCGCGCGGGAGAAAGCCGACGACTTGGCGCGGAAAATCGGCGCAAGCATCATCGGCACAGTCGAAGCGCGTGACGGTTGTCTTTTGAAAGTCAATTAGCAGTCAGGCGGAAACTAAAATTGTGCGGGAACGTGCAGGGTCATGCTTATCGTCGAATACAAACGCTTTGTATCGTGTCGTTGACCGCTTGTGAAATCGCGTGCTAGACTTTCCGGCTTTCAACAAACAGCCGATTTTCAACTTATACATTCGGACACGAAACCTGACAACACCATGTTTTTCGCTTTTGCCGAAGGCGGCATACAGTTAATTCCTGACGGAACGCTTTTCGTCCACATCGCTATTATTTTGGTGATGATTTATGTGCTTAATCGCACCCTGTTCAAACCGATAAACGCCGTGCTTGACCGCCGCGAATCCAATCAGGGCGGACGTTCGAGCGAGGCTCAGGGCGTTTTGAAGCGCGTCGAAGACAGCATGACGGGTTACGAGCAATCTTTGCGGGCGGCGCGTGCCGAAAGCTATTCGATGTTGGAACGTGAACGCAGTGTGGCGGTGCGTGAGAGGCAAGAAAAGCTGAACGCCGTGCGTGATGACGTGAAAGCGAGAATCGAAGCCGAGAAGCGCAGCATTGAAACGGAAACGGAAACGGCGCGTGTTTCGCTTGAACACGATGCGCGAAAACTGGCAAATGAAATAGGGTCGCGTGTGCTTGACCGTCAAATCACTGAATCAATTTAGCGGATGTAATGCACAGAAAGCTTTATGAATTTTTCGGCGTTTATCATTTTGGTTGACGAAGCGGGCGGCAGCGGCATTCTCACTAACACCTTGCTTTCGCGTTGGTTTAACCTTGCCGTGTTTGTCGGGGTGATGTTCTTCCTGCTTCGCAAGCCGGTTGCTAATTTCTTTAACACGCGGCGCGACGGTATTCGACGCGATTTGATTCGCGCGCAAGAGGAACTCGCAGCAGCTAACGCCAAACTCGAACAGGTCGAAACCAAACTCGCGCAGTTAAGTTCGGAAGTCGAAACCGTGCGGCGTGAAGCCGAAGAAGAATCGCGCGCCGAACGTGAACGGTTGGCGACGGCGACGGAAAACGAAATCAAGAAAATGCGCGAACAATCACAACGCGACATCGAAAACGCGGCGAAACAAGCCCGCCACGCTTTGCGTCTTTACGCCGCCGAACAGAGCGTTCAACTCGCGGAACAAGTCGTGCGCCGCAATATCCAGCCGGAAGATGATCGCCGTCTTGTCGGTGATTATGTCGCCGGTTTGAAAGGAGCGCGAAGTTGAGTATTGAAACCGTCGCGCGCCGCTATGCCGTTGCCCTGACCGACATCGTTTTGCAGGACGGAACCGCCGCCAAAACTCAAGAGGAACTTTCGGCTTGGGAAGAGATGATGACTTCCAATCCCGAACTTGAGCAGGTTTTCGCCAATCCGACCGTACCTTACGACCAAAAGCAGAACCTTTTGCAAGCACTCGTCACACGCGCCAAAGCGCGCCCGACAATTGCAAATTTCCTCAAAGTCCTTTTGCAAAACAATCGTTTAACCGAACTCGCCGCGATAAACCGCCGTTTCGTCGTGGAACTCGACAAGCGTTCCCATGTCGTTTTGGCGCAAGTTACGACGGCGCGTCCGATGGCGGACGATGCGCGCGAAAGTTTGCGTCATCAAATCGCGGAGATGGTCGGGCAGCAAGTGCGGCTTGAATTTGCAGTGGATGAAAACCTTATCGGCGGCATCGTCACACGCATCGGTTCGACCGTCTTCGACGGCTCGGTGCGTAACCAACTCGAAGAAATACGCGAAGAATTGAAAGGCAGTAGGCAGTAGGCGGTAGGCAGTAGGCAGAATAAAGCAGGTGCTTGATGTTCAAAGTTAAGCAATAAGCATTGAGATTGAAACCTTGAACATCGAATTGTCTTCATTCTGGCTTCTGGCTTCTGACTCCTGACTTCTCAAGAATATGGAACCAATTAAAGCCAACGAAATCAGCGAGCTTATTCGCCAACAAATACAGAACTTCGATACAGGCGTCACCGTTTCCGAAGTCGGCACGATTATCAAAGTCGGTGACGGCATCGCCGAAATTCACGGACTTGATAAAGTCATGGCGGGCGAACTTTTGGACTTTCCCAATGACGTGCGCGGACTCGCCTTAAACCTTGAAGAGGATAAGGTCGGGGCGGTGTTGTTCGGCGATTTCCAAACCATCAAAGAAGGCGACACGGTGAAGCGCACGGGGCGCATCATGGAAGTTCCGGTTGGTGAAGCCCTCATCGGTCGCGTCGTCAACGCGCTCGGACGCCCGATTGACGGCAAAGGCGCGATTTTGACGGATACATATCTTCCGGTCGAGCGCATCGCACCCGGCGTGATTGACCGTCAACCCGTGAAAGAGCCTTTGCAGACCGGAATCAAAGCGATTGACGCGATGGTTCCGATAGGTCGCGGGCAACGCGAACTCATCATCGGTGATCGCCAAACGGGTAAGACCGCCGTTATTCTCGACACGATTATCAATCAAAAAGGCAAAGACGTTATTTGCATTTACGTCGCTATCGGGCAGAAAGCTTCGACGGTTTCGCAAGTCGTTTCGTCGCTTGAACGCCACGGCGCGATGGAGTACACAATCATCGTCAACGCGACGGCTTCCGACCCCGCCGCGATGCAGTATCTCGCGCCTTACGCCGGCTGCGCGATGGGCGAATACTTCCGCGATTCCGGCAGACACGCTTTGACGATTTACGATGACTTGTCCAAACAAGCCGCCGCGTATCGTGAAATTTCATTGCTCTTGCGTCGTCCGCCGGGACGCGAAGCTTATCCGGGCGATGTGTTTTATCTCCACTCAAGGCTGTTGGAGCGCGCCGCGAAGTTGAACGAACTCAAAGGCGGCGGTTCTCTGACAAGCTTGCCGGTGATTGAAACGCAGGCGGGTGACATCTCGGCGTATATCCCGACGAACGTGATTTCGATTACCGACGGGCAAATCTTTTTGGAATCCGATTTGTTCAACTCCGGGATTCGTCCGGCGATTAACGTCGGAAACTCCGTCTCGCGCGTCGGCGGCGCGGCGCAAACCAAAGCGATGAAGTCCGTCGCGGGTACGCTTCGCCTCGACCTCGCGCAGTTCCGCGAACTTCAGGCTTTCGCGCAGTTCGGTTCAGACCTCGATAAGACGACGCAAGCACAACTCGCGCGCGGTCAACGTCTGACCGAAGTTTTGAAGCAACCGCAGTATCAACCGCTGGAAGTCGAAAAACAGGTCGTAACTATCTGGTCGGCGACGAACGGTTATCTCGATGATGTGCCGACTGAAAACGCGCAAGCCTTCGTCAACGATTTGCTCAAGTTCATCGAAAACTCGAACCCCGGCATTCTTTCGGGAATCCGCGACAAGAAAGTTATCACCGACGAAATCAAAGCCGACTTGAAACAGGCACTCGAAGACTTCAAATCCGACCGCGCGAATAACAACAATCGCGGCATCTCGACTTCACCGGAACTGCCGTCATCAACTCCCGTCACAACCACGACGGAGCGCGTCGCCACGGCAAATGCTTGAAACAGTGGTCAGTGGTCAGTGGTCAGT
>JBGTMR010000197.1:0-3803 GCA_041743485.1 Pyrinomonadaceae bacterium | reverse complement strand
GAAACGGTGGAGACTATCGCGTTCGATGCGGCTAGTCGCAGGTTCGCTTTGGGGACGGGAAACAAGTTGATTCAACTCTGGAACGCCGACGGCAAGCAAGCCGTTGACGCGCTTGTCCGCACGCTCGACAGTATTTCGAGCAGCGTCTTTACGACGGCGTTTAGCCCCGACAATCGTTGGTTCGCGTTCGCGGGTAAAGACCGCTCAATCAAAATCTGGGAAGTCGCCACGGGTCGCAATGTGATGACGCTCAAAGGTCACACGGGTTGGGTGACGAGTGTGGCTTTCAACCTTGACGGCACACTGCTCGCGGCGGGAAGTTTGAGCGGTGTGATTAAAGTTTGGAACGTCGAAAGCGGCGATGAAAAGTTTTCGTTCACGAATCATAAAGAGAGCGTCAACCGGATTGCTTTCAGCGCGGACGGCAAAAGTCTCGCATCGGCAAGCGGCGACGGCACGGTCAAACTTTGGGACACACTGACGGGACGCGAAACACGCACCTTCACGGGTCACACGGGCGAAGTTCACGCCGTCGCTTTCAGTCCCGACGGGAAAACGATTATCTCCGGCGGCACGGATAAAATCATTCGCGTGTGGGACGCCAACGCGGGAACGCAAGTGCGCGAAGTACGCGGACATGAAGGCATCATTTATGCTCTCGCTTTCAATTCAAGCGGCAAACAGTTCGCTTCGGGTGGAGCGGATAAGGTAGTAAAAATCTGGGATGCGGCGACGTTTGCCGAAACCGCGACGCTCACCGGACACAGCAATAATGTTATGAGTCTCGCGTTTAGTGTTGACGATGCATTGCTCGCATCGGGCGGTACGGACGGCACGGCGCGCGTCTGGAACATCGCTTCGGGCAAAGAGACTTATAAACTTTCAGGTCATACGGGAGCGGTCAACGGCGTTGCTTTCACCTTGTCGAAAAGCAACGCGCCTAAAAGCGCGGCGTGGTTGATGAGCGCGAGTGAAGACGGAAGTTGTCGTTTGTGGGACGCGCGCACCGGGGGACTTGCCGCGACGCTCGTGACGCTCGCGGAAACGAACGAATGGATTGTCGTCGCGCCCGACGGTCTGTTTGACGGTTCGCCCGTCGCGTGGAACTCGATTCTGTGGCGGTTTGCGAACAACACATTTTCCGTCGCTCCGGTCGAAGCCTTCTTCACGGAGTTTTACGAACCCGGCTTGCTCGCCACGATTCTCGCCGGAAAAAATCCGCGCGCTCCGCAAAGCATCACACAGAAAGACCGTCGCCAACCGAGCATCCAAGTCGCCGCGACGGATGCACAATCGGGCGCATCCGTCACGCCTGAAAATCCGGTTGCGGCGCGCACCGTCAAAGTCAAACTCGACCTCGCGGAAGCCCTGCCCGATGCGACGCATAGAATCGGAAGCGGCGTGCGCGATGTGCGCCTGTTTCGCAACGGCACGCTCGTCAAAGTGTGGCGCAGTGATGTGCCGCTCGAAAAAGGGGCGACGACTCTGGAAGCGGATGTGCCGGTAATCGCCGGAGACAATCAACTGACCGTGTATGCGTTCAACCGCGACAATGTTAAAAGTTCCGACCGCACAATTAACGTCAAGGGCGCGGAGAGTTTGCGACGCACAGGCACGGCGTACATCGTCGCCGTCGGCGTCAACGATTACTCGAACGCCGGATACAACTTGAAATTCGCCGTCCCCGACGCGAAGGATTTCAGCGAACAGGTGCGGCAGAGCCAGAAAGATTTACTCAATCGCTTTTCTAAAGTCGAAGTCGTTTCACTTCTCAACACCGAAGCCACGAAAGCCAACATCCTCCACGCCCTCAATAATCTCGCGGGCGATAAAGCGCAGGTTTCGCCCGCCGCCGCCGCTTCAACATTTGCGCCGCAACTCGCCGCCCTTAAAGCCGTGCAGCCGGAAGACGCGGTGGTGTTCTACTTCGCCGGACACGGCGTCGCCAACAAATCCCGCTTCTATCTTTTGCCGCACGACTTGGGCTACAAAGGCTCGCGTCGCCGTCTCGACGCGGCGGGCTTTCAAACGATTCTCGCGCACGGCGTTTCCGACCAAGAATTGGAGAGCGCGTTTGAACGCATTGACGCCGGACAAGTGTTGTTCGTGATTGATGCGTGCAATTCCGGTCAAGCTCTGGAAGCCGAAGAAAAGCGCAGAGGTCCTATGAACTCGAAAGGCTTGGCGCAGTTGGCTTACGAAAAAGGGATGTTCATTTTAACGGCGGCGCAAAGCTATCAAGCCGCCCTCGAAGTCGCGGAATTGGGACACGGCTTGTTGACATACACGCTCGTCGAAGAAGGCTTGAAGCAGAACATGGCGGACGCCGCCCCGCGCGACGGGCGCGTGTTGTTGGCTGAATGGTTGGACTACGCGACGCAGCGCGTGCCGCAAATCCAACAGGAGAAGATGAACGCCTCGCGCGGAGTGGGAACCGCCAACGTCTCTTTCGTCGAAGGCGAAGAAGACGAACAAGACCCTGCGCGCCGCAACATCCAACGCCCGCGCGTCTTTTATCGCCGCGATACGCCCGTTCCAATCGTCGCCGTCAGCGCGCAACCGACGCAGGCGACGAGGTGAGTGTGAGTAGTGATACCGACTTGCATAACGATATGAGATTTCAACCATGCACGAACATGTAAAGCGGAGGTCAACGGAGGCGGGAACGGAGTATAAGGGAGGAGTGAATCTAAGTTTTCTCCGTTGACCTCCGTTATGCCTCCGTTGACCTCCGTTATGCCTCCGTTGACCTCCGTTTTACTACTCCTTCTTTGTGTCTCAAATTCATTTTGCAATTTGGTATGAGTTTAGAAAATAAAGAAGGCGGGCTAAATCAGCCCGCCTTCTTTGACTTCACTTGGTTTTCAGATTGCGTCAAATCATCAGAAAGAAAACTTGACGGCGAATTGGATGCGGCGCGCGGGTGTGATGGTGTTGGTGGCGCGTCCGAAGCTGGGCGATTCGAGTATGCGTTGCGGGATGCCGAAGTTGGCGCGATTGGGAAAGTTGAAAACATCCGAGCGGAATTGCAGGGATTTACTTTCACTAAAGCGAACCGTTTTCGATATTGACATGTCGAGTTCGAGGATGCTGCCCGCGCGGAACGTGTTGCGCCCGATTGCGCCGTCCTGTCCGATGGGAGCGAGAAGCGAAGCGGTGTTCGTCGTCGTCAAACGCAAGGGTTGGCGACGGTCTCCGGTTATCTCGATGCCGTTTGTGGAATTGAGACGGTCGGTGATGTTGCCGTCAAGATTCACGTCGTTATAGGTGTTGACGGTGAAGGGTTGTCCGGTTGAGTAACGTCCGAGACTGGCGATTTGGATGTTGCTGAATATCGAGCGGACGACGCGATTCGCCGTGTTTAATTCCGGCACGTCATAAACAAGGTTGTAGGCGAAGCGGTGGCGCGCGTCGAAGTTGGCGGAGGCATACTCATCGGGCGTCAAACTGTTTTGCGGAAGTTCCGAAGCTCCGGCAAGCTCGAACACATCGCTTACGTCGTCGAGGGTTTTCGATAACGTGTATGAGAGTTGGAATTGAAGCGCGCGTTGGAGACGCCCGCGAAATTGAAGTTGCAGGGAATCGTAACGCGAACGGGCGGACGAATCGAAAATGGAGACGCCGCCGACGGTCGGTTCGGGTCGCCCGCCCGTGAAAAGCTGGTTGCTTCCCGCAGGGGCGATGCGCGAACCGGGCGGAATGGCGATGCCGAAAAAGTTCGGGACGAACAGTTGCGACGCTTCGCCTTCAAACGCGACGTTGAAACGGAAGGGAAGCAGGACGGCGTTCGAGCCGAGATTCGG
>JBGTMR010000196.1:0-4433 GCA_041743485.1 Pyrinomonadaceae bacterium | reverse complement strand
GCGGGACGCGAAGGGCGCGAATCGGTGAGGGCGGAATAGACATCGGCGACGTGGAGGATGCGCGCCGGAAGCGGAATTTGAGTTTCATGCAAAGCGTCGGGGTAGCCGTCGCCGTTCCACGCTTCATGATGCCAGCGGATGATGAGTTGCGCGGGACGGTCTAAGCCTAAGCGCGCGGCTTCGCCCTCACCGACGACGGCGTGACGCGCGAGGTCACGGCGTTCTTCTGCGGTGAGTTTTCCGGCGCGCGCGATGTAGTCACGGCGCATGGCGAGCATTCCGGCATCATGGGCGAGGGTGGCGTGATGAAGACTGCGAAGGTCGGCGTCGCCGAGTTGAAATTGTTCGCCGAGTCCGGCGGCGATGGCGGCGACGCGCGCGGCGTGCGGGTGCGCGTAATACTCGAATTCATCGGTGCGCGCGGCGACTTGTTTGAGGTGTGCGATGAGGGCGGCATCGTCTTGGGCGTGGATGGTTAATTGATTCATTTGGTCGCGGAAGATTTCATGTCGTGAATGGTTTTTGTGTCGCGTTAAGATTTAACAGCCTTTTGGAAATCGTCAAGCAGATGACGCAAGCGCGTGTCGCGTGGATGGTGTGCGATGGCGCGCTCAAGTTCACCTATCGCACGTCGCGTTAATCCCATGTCGCGGTAAAATTCAGCGAGCATAATACGGAAGTCAATGTTTGAGGGTTCGAGTGTGACGGCGGCTCGCAGTTCGGCTTCCGCCGCATGGCGCGTGTGTCGTTCGCGTGCGAGCAGTGCGCCGAGTTGCGCGCGGAAACGGGCTTGGTCGGGAGCGCGACGGGCGGCATCAATCAAGCGCGTCAGAGCGAGAACGGTGTTGCCCGCTTTGAGGGCGGTTAAGCCGTCTTGAAAATCCGCTTCGGCTTGATAGGCTGACGGAGTTTGCGGTGTGGTGGAACGCGCGACATTGGACGGAGTTTCGGGCATCGAGGTGGAAGACAAGGGTTTCGCGTTCGTGGCGACGGTTGATTTCGGCGGCGAAGCGGGCGGGGAAGGTGGAGGCGCGTGATTGATTGGCGTTGAAACGCCGTCAAGGTTGCGGTCATAAGCGAGACGCGCCTGTTCGTCTTTAAGTAGGTCGTAAGCCTGTGCGATGCGCGCAAACGCGGCTTCGAGTGGGGTGCGTTCGGCGGCGTCGGTGAGGTTCGGAAACGTGTCGGGGTGAAAGCGTTTCGCTAAAGCATAGTATGCGGTTTTTATGCCCGCTTGATTAACCGAGCGACTGACGCCGAGTGTCAGGTAGTGATTAGCGGCGTTGCCACGCGCGAGCAAACTTTTCTTGCGCTCATCGTCGGTTTCCCGAATTTTCGTCGCGCCGCTCTGTGATTTGTCGGGCGGCGGCGAAGAAGCAGCGACGGGCTTCGGTGTCTCGACTTGCACGATGTTTGTCGAAAGCACGCGCGGGTGATGTTCGCGTTCGAGCAAGCCGCCAAGAATCAGTGTATAGACGGCGGGACGCGCCGATGCTTCGGGCAAACCGCAGATTGCCAGCAGTTCACCGACAGGCATCGCGGCTTCGACGCGCGACAAAACGAAAGCTTCAGAGGGATGTAGATTCGTCAAAGGCTCGTTTCGATTCGATGCTTCGGGCTTGACGATTTCCGCGTCATCGGCAACATGCGCGGCGGCGCGGTGCGGTGCGACGGCACGCGCGGCATCAAGCATCAACGGACGTGAATCGAAAGCGAAGGTTGATGTGGCGGCGGCGCGAACACGCACATCGAACGTCCATTCGCCGTCATGCCAAGCGAATAACGCGCGCAAGATTTCGCCCGTCTGACGCGCACGCAGTTCGCGCAAGCGGGATTCGTCAACCAAACGTGCGGCGACAAGGCGCGCGATGTAATCGGCGTCGCTCGCGTTCGCGGATAAATCGGCAATCGCGTAAGCGGCTTGCGACGATTGCGCTCCGGTGAAAATCTGCCAACGTTGGACGCATTCGGCGAGGCGTGTCGCGCGTAAATTCGTGGCGACGCCGACAATCTGACCGTCTTCCGCGTAGATTGCCGCCTGCACGCGCTCGCGTCGCAAACGCAACCCGCCCGAAAGTTTGCGGACGCTGATTTCGTAAAGTAGTTCGACGAGTGGATGTTCGCCCAGTGTGCCTTGCATGATTGAAGTTGATATAAATGTTGGGCGCGTAGTGAAGAATATATAGCGAAAGTTAAGACGCCCACCCGAAAAACGATAATAACCTATCGCCGTTTGACGAAGCGAATTGATCCCTGACCGAGCGCACATTTGCGCGACATCAATGCGATAAGTGTTCGACAAATACAAACTAAATTGACTGTCGGCATTTGCTTTCGCCCCCGTTCGTCTGCACATCGTCGCTCCCTATTGGAGACTGAAGCGGGAACATCAAGAACATTATCAAGCAAGTTTTATGAGTGATAAATCATCATCGCCCGAAGCGATTCACACAAACGTTTTTTCCACAGACGGCAACTTTCCGGTCAACTACCATGACCTTCACGCATTGAGCACGGAAGTCGTCGGGCTGTTTTACAATCAGGCGACAATGCCGGATGAGCTTAAAACCGATGTCGGTATTTGTGCCGCCTTCTCCACTATCCTGCAACGCTACTGGCACTTATGTTCCATCGTAACGCTGCTTGAAGATGAAAGCGGGGCGTGGCGCGAAATCGGGATTCACGCAGACCATCACATAAACGAAATGAAAGCGATTCGCACCGCGCATCTGCTCGCGGCGTGCGTTAGTCAACGAGGCAGAGAGTGTCAGTTATGGTTAAACGAGAATTACGAAGCCGAACGAGATGCCACCGCGAACACGGGCGAGTCAACACAACAAACAGACACCGACGATTCTTCATCACATGCATCGCTTGCCGTCGAAGAAGCGCGGACGGCATTTAAGATGCTGGGCGTGCGCGCCGGTATCGCCGTCCCGATTCACGCGCGCGGTCACTTCGTCGGGGCATTCGTCGCAATGTGCGCGAAGCCGGAAGATTTGCGCGAAGCCGTCGCCGGAATACGCTTCATCGCCGCCCCTATCGTCATCGCATTGAGCAACGCCAAACACGCCGAAGCGATGAACGAACAGCAAGCTCACATCGCGCGTCTGGTCGAAAATTTGCGTGAACATGGCACGCAACTCGAAGACGCAAACCGCGAATTACAGCGTGTCGCGCGGTATCGTTCGATGTTTCTGGCGCGCATGTCGCACGAACTTCGCACGCCGCTGACTTCGATTTTAGGTTTTTGCGAAATACTTCTCGACCAAGAAAACCTGACCGCCCCGCAACAACGCTTCTGCGAAAAAATTCAATCCTCCGGCTTGCAACAACAGGAAAGTCTCAACCAACTCGTTGACCTATCGCGCCTCGAAGCCGGGCAGTCGGAGCTTTTCCTGCACGAATTTTCTTTGCGCGAAACGCTCCGCGAAGTGTGCGACTCACTCGCACGGCAGGCAAAAAAACTCGATGTCACGATTGAGTGTGCGATTAACGGCGACCACTCGACTATCGTTTCCGATGAAGGTAAATTGCGCCGGGTCGTCTATAACTTTCTCGCGTTTGCCATCAGCCGCAGCCCTGCCGGAACGCGGGTTACAATAGCTTCCGAACAGTTTTCCGCGACGCACTTCGGTATTTTAATCAGCGACAGCGGCGAACGCTTAACCGATACGGAGAGCATCTTCGAGACGTTTGAGGCGATGTCGAAAGTCGAACGCGGCTCGACACTCGACGAACTCGGACTCGTCATCGCGCGTCGCTTGATTGATGTCTTAGGCGGCACAGTCGAATTCATAGACCGCAAACCGCAGGGGCTTCAAGTCAAACTTGAGTTCGCCCCAAACTTCCACCATGACGATGTTGAATCGGAACAGGACTCCCGAACGTCTTAAATTCCTTCGCCTCAAAAAACTCTTGCTTCAACTCAATCAAGCTGTGCTTTACGATTGGACGCTTGCCGGGCGGCGCGTGCGTTTGTGGAAGCCTGTCGGTGAATCTTACGAACATGTCTTGATGAAAGCACTCGGCTACGCGATGTACGTCAGCGAATACCCCGACCTCCGCATCGAACACCCCGTCGGCTTGCGCTATAAGCCCGACCTCGTATCGCGTGACGAACAGCAACGCTTCCGCTTGTGGGGTGAATGCGGCACGGTCGCAATTCGTAAAATCAAGTGGCTCTTAAAACATGCCCGCGTCGAGCGTCTCGTCATCTTCAAAATCTACGGCGCAACCGCCTTCGCCCAAGACCTTCGCGCCGAACTCGAACCGCACTATCGCACACCGCACCGCGTCACCGTCATCAACTTCACATCCGAAGTCATCGAACAAGCAACGACGCGCGACATCGCGGAAGTCCCGCCGGACTGGTACACACGAATCAGAATTTAACTCGCCCAATCGAAAACGCCCGCAAGCTTGATAACCTG
>JBGTMR010000195.1:0-11064 GCA_041743485.1 Pyrinomonadaceae bacterium | reverse complement strand
CCGATGAGCATGTAAAACGTCGTCGTCTTGCCCGCCCCGTTTGCGCCGAGAAGCCCTACGACTTCGCCTTGTTCGACGTGCAGACTCACGCCGCCAACCACACGCCGTTTGCCATAGAATTTAACAAGGTCAATTCCCGCGAGCCTTGTTTGTGCGGTCTGCGCTGTAATTTGCGGTTCGCTCAAACTTAAATTGTTTTACTGTTTTCTGATTTTGTGAATCGAACGCACGCGCCCCGATGAAGACGATGCGGGCGCGCCGTTGTTATCCGCCGTGACGCGGTTTTCGCGCAAATACAAAGTCAGGCGGCGACTCTCCGTCATGCCTTGCGCTTCGTCTTCGACGCGCGCCGGATTGCCGGTCAACATCACGGTTTCGTCGGCGGTCGAATACTGCGCCCAATCCCCCGCGCCGCGCTTGCCGGGTCGCGTCACGACGACGTTTCTTTCGGCGACCGTCTTATCAACTTCGTTGACATCGGGTTTAAGAAAGACGTTGGCGACTTCGCCCGTCAAGCGGTCGTTCCCTTGCCGAATATCAACCGCGCCTTCGTAATGAAGCAAGCGGTCAACATCCGAATAGAACATGCGCCGCGCGAGGGCGAACACCGGAACACTCGAACGCGCTCCGCCGCCCGCCCCCGATTGACGCACGTTGTACAAAACGCTTTCAACCGCTCCGTCGCCTTCCATGCGTTTCTGGTCGCGGCGCAAAGTGATGCGGTCGGCTTTAACGAAATTATCGTCCTGCCATAAACGCGCTCCGCCCGTGTAAATTCCGATGCCCGAATCATGTTGAAATTCCGCCGCCGATGCGGTGATAAACACGGGGCTTTTAACTTTCGCAAATGGGGCGGCTCCGCCAGTCTGTTCTTGACTGTAATAGGTCGTATGCGCTTGACCGCGCGCGTTTGAAACACGGCGCGTCATATCGGAATCAATTTCGTTTGCTTTAATGCGGGCGCGTGAATCCCACACCGTCGGCTCACCGCCGCGCAAACGCGCGACGCGCTCCGCCGTGATGTATGACATGTTCGCGGCTTGCCCGTTGCGCTCACCTTCGTTGAAACGCGCGTCGCCCGCCGCTTCGACGCGCTCAATGTCTTGCGTGCCGCGTACAAAGTTCGCAATCATCTCTTTCGCTTTGAGCGTGCGCGCGAGTTTATCGGGTGCGGGCGAAAGCGGTTCGATGACAGCCTGCGCTCCGTCCAACGCTTTGACGGTGCGGGCGAGGTTTCCGGTTTCGTAAAATTCCGCGATGAAGCGCGGGGCGGTGAGGCGTTTGCGTTCGGCAGTCGCGGAAGGGTTTGCGGGTTCGACAATCATTTCGGCGTTGCCCGTAACTTCCGCGCGTTCGAGGTCGCGTGCCTGTGCGCGCCAGAATAATTTCACATCATCGCCCGTCAACTGTTTGTTCGCCGCCTTAGGGTCATTCGCGCGTGAACGCGGGGCGGAGAGCGTCATCACAGGACGCCCGTTCGCGCGCATCTCTTTCAACAAGCTTTGTTCACCTTGCGTATCGAAGTTGATTTCGATTTGCGACGCCCCGCGCAAATTCATTTCCGAATCACTGTTGAGACTTCGCGCATCAACCGTACGGGCTTCGCTTCGTTTCGCTACGGCGCGCTCGAAGCGTTGTTCCGGCGTGAAGTAAAAATCCATATCGGCGGCGTTGACTTCCGCCGCGCGTCCTTCGGTCAAAGTTCGCAAGTAGGATTTGCCGCGCACTTCTATGTGACGAACGTGGCGGTCACTATCAAGCTTCGTCCGCATCACATCGCCGGATAAGAGTTCGCTTTCCTGCTCGGCGGAAGCGTTGCCGCGAAAAGCTAAAAACAGATTGGCGTGTTCAAAATCCGCCGCGTCCGCGCGCAAGGTCACGGGTTGCGAACGCGAATTTTGTGAGCGTATCACCTGCCCTCCGGTCAGTGCTTCGGGGGCGACGATGATTTCGACCGCACCGCGCAATTCGAGTTTCTTGGCTTTCGCATAAAGCGTCGCGGCATCGGCGCGCCCGCGCACGTTCTCGCGCTCAAATTCGACGGGTACGGTCGCGTGCGCCGTCTCCGTATGTTGGTTATAAACGGCGGCTTCGGTGCGAACCTTCATCCTGTCGCGTGTCTCGACGCGCACGTCGCCCGCGAAAGAAACTTCGCCTTTTTCGTTATCGTAAATCGCCCGCGCCGCATCAATCTTGTCCGGTACGTCGCCGTTTTCGGGATAGCTTTCAAGGTGAACGCTTTCGAGTTCGTGATGCCCGTCGGTGAAAGTCACATCGCGCGCGGCACGCAAGACGAGCTTTAACTTACCGTCGCTGCCGCTGACCGAACGCTCATAACCTTCGATGATTGCCTGAACCTCTTTCGATAGTTCGGGCTGCCCGCTTTTCAGCACGAACGGTTGCTCAACCACGACGCTGCGATACGCGATGATGACGCCGACAACGCCCGCGACGAGCGCGCCAATCGCCAGCACACGCGCCACCATAGGCAAGCGCGCACGCAACCCGATACCGAAAACTTTGCGTGATTTTATTTGCTGCATGATTAGTGGTCAGTGGTCAGTGGTCAGTGAAGCATGTGTTTTATGATTTGGATGTCAAGTACAAGTTGAAAGTCAATGGGCGCGGTCTTTGTTTTGACTGACTGCTGACTACTGACCACTGACCACTGCTTTAATGTCTTGCACCACGAGTTGCACACGTTGTTCGCCCTGCCAAGAATTGAGTTCCAGCGTGTACGCGAGTTCGATGCTTTGATTCGCGGCGAGTGTTGCCGTGCTGTGTCCTTGCGCGTGCAAGTGTTCGACGGCGTTCCACCAGACGGCTTCGAGTCGTTTGCCGTTTTGTCCGAAGCAATAAATTTTCAAATGACGGTCTTTCATTACGCGCGGGTCGCCCGCGACGCGCAAACCGCCTGTCATAAAAACAGGCTTACGCCAGCCCGCCCCGAACGGCTCAAGGCGGTTGAGTTGGTGTATGAAGTCGCGTGTGATTTCTTCTGCCGGAAGTTTGTAATCAATGTTGACTTTGGCGGCGGGGACTTGTGCGCCGAAGTGCGCGACAGCGTGGGAATTTAATTGCGCGCGTAAATCGTTGATGCGGTCGCGGCGGATTTTGAGTCCGGCGGCGGCACGGTGTCCGCCGAACTGTTCAAACAGTTTGCCGCACGCGGTTAAGCCTTCTAGCAAATGATAATCTTCGATGCTGCGCCCCGAACCGTGACCGTGTTCACCGTCCATCGAAATCACAATCGCGGGACGATTGTATTTCTCCGCAATCTTCGATGCCGCCAGACCGATGACCCCGCGATGCCAATTCTCTCCGGCGACGACCGCGACGTGCGACGCGGCGTGAAGGTCGGCTTCAAGTTCATTGACCGCAAAGCCGACAATCTGTTTTTGCACTTCCTGACGTTCGCGGTTGAGTTTGTCCAACCCCATCGCAAGGTCGAGCGCGACGGATTCGTTCGTGGCTTCAAACAGTTCGACGATTTGGCGCGCGGCGTCCATGCGTCCCGCCGCGTTGATGCGCGGGGCGAGTCGAAAGCCTATGTCCATCGCGTTGACGCTAAACTTCTTCGTGCCGTTTTCGCCGTTCGTCGTTCCGTCTTTCTCGAAGCACCCGGCGACTTCCATCAAGGCGCGCAAGCCGTGATTGCTTGCTTTCGGTAAGTCCGCCAAACCAAGTTGGACGATGGTTCGATTCTCACCGACGAGCGGCGCGATGTCGGCAACCGTGCCGATGGCAACCATCTTCAAGAAGCCTTTGATAAGAGATTCACGCCCGCGCGCACGAAGCAAGTTGTGCGCGAGTTTGAACGCGACCGCGACGCCCGCGAGATTTTTATCGGGATACGGGCAGCCCGTTTGATTCGGGTTTATCACCGCGACGGCAGGCGGCGCGCCTTCCATCGCATCGGGCAAGTGGTGGTCGGTGACGATGCAATCGAGGTTATTATCACGCGCCCACGTCAGAGGCTCATGCCCGCGTATCCCGCAGTCAACCGTAATGACGAGCGTGTAGCCTTCGCGCTTCGCCTTCTCTAGAGCGAGTTGGTTGACGCCGTAACCTTCCGTAAAGCGATGCGGAATGTGATAACCCGTTTGCGCCCCGATTAGCTCAAGGGCGCGACGCAAAACAACCGTGCCGGTCGTGCCGTCAACATCAAAATCGCCGTAAATTAAAATGCGTTCCTTCGCGTCAACCGCACGAAGTATGCGCCGCACCGCTGCGTCCATACCGAGCAGCAATGACGGGTCATGTAAGTCTTCAAAGCGCGGTTCGAGCGTGCGCCGCATGGCTTCTTCATCCGTGATGCCGCGTGCAAACAAGACTTCACCGATGAACGGCGAAACCTGAAACCGCGCCGCGAGTGTGTGCGCGGCTTGCTTGTTCACCGCATCGAGCGGGTCACGGATTGACCACTGTTTTCCGGTCAGCGAAAGCGTGTCGTGTGAAGTGGTCATGTGATTAGTGGATAACGGATAGTGAAAAGCGATGTCTTATGTCTTGAACTATCCATGCGAATCAAGGGTAAGGACTTCGATTGCTATGTTCATGAGCTACGGCAGTAGCGGCAAGTCGGTAGCCCACAGTGAAGGCGAAGCCGTAACTGTGGGTTTAAGCGATACCAAGATTTTTAGCTGCGGTAGCAGCGTAAGATAAACGGATGATCTTGCTGATTTCTGTCGCTACTACCGTAGCTTGAAAACTCTCTCCGATTCATTCCCACAGTTACGCTATCGCTTCACTGTGGGCTACCAACTTGTCGCTGCTGCCGCAGCTTAAAGACAGGGGCAAACTTAAATGCTTGATTCGCATTATCCACTATCCGTTATCCACTATCCGTTAATTTGCTGTGATATAGCTCGCGCTCAACAGTCCCAAGATGACGATGCCCAAGACGACGCGGTAGCCGATGAACACGACGGTTGAATGATGGCGCAGGTAACTTAACAAAAACCAGATTGAAGCGTAACCGACAATGCCGGAGACAACTACGGAGACAAGCAACGGCACGAAGCTTTCCGGCGGCAAAGCACCTTCCTTGATAATCTCTGCGAGTTCAAGCAGACCGCTCGCCGCGATTGCCGGAATCGAAAGCAGAAACGAAAAGCGCGCCGCCGTTTCGCGCGTTTGACCCGCGAACAAGCCGCCCATAATCGTCGAACCCGAACGACTCGCGCCCGGAATCAAAGCCAAGACTTGCGCCCAACCGACCCACATCGCATCGCGCACGCCAAGCGTTTCAATCGTCCGCGTGCGCGAACCGACACGCTCCGCAACAAGCAGTAAAAGCGCAATCAGAATCATCCAGATTGATATGACCCACAAGTTTTTCGTGAACGTGCCTTCGATTGCGTCCTTAAACAACAGGCCGACGACGCCGACCGGAAGGCTGCCGATGATGACCAGCCAACCGAGACGCGCTTCCTGCGAAAGCTTGTTAGTGTGATTGCCTGTCGTGGATACATCAAGGCTTTCGCCGCTTCGTGTGCCGACACCGATGAGCGCGAGATGGTCGCGTATGAAAGCGTTGCCGATAGTCCAGATGTCGCGCGCGAAATAAACGAACACGGCGACGAGTGTGCCGAGTTGTGTGACGGCGATGGTCGCGGTGATGCGTTCGGCGCGCGTCGCGTCGTCAACTCCGGCGAACAACGCGAGAGCGCGACTCGCAAAAATCAAGTGCGCGCTCGAACTGATAGGAATAAATTCGGTCAACCCCTGCACGATGCCGAGAATGATTGCCTGAAAAATTGTCATCGAAAGATTTTGGAATGATGTGAGATGAAGGAGCGGTTTTATTGAAGCCTGTGCAAATTAAAGCCTTTTGTTTTCACCGCGTGAGCGATGATTTATGCACAGGCTTCGTTTTATTGACTCAACACAACTCCGCGACGTGCGGACTCAGGGCGCGCATCGCCGCGCCGAGTTCGTCTTGCTTGATTAAGAGATGGTCGCGCGAGAAGGCGGACAGCGCGCCGATGGTGACTCCCGCTCCGGCGAGAATCGCGGCGACGTGGGCGAGATAGCCGACGGTGTTCCAAGACAATTCAAGGTCGAGCGTGACAAGTCGAAAGCCGTTTTCGACACGCGCATCGCGGGCGGCGTGGCGCATCTGTCGCCAATCAATTTCATCAATCAACAACGTCACTTGATGAGCGTCGCGTAAGACCATGTATGGAACCTGCCGCGTCGAACTAAGTTCCGGCTGCTCTAAGATGCGCGACCAATCGGCGAAGCTTAGACCGACGAGAAAATAGGTTTCCGGTGAAATCACAACGCGCGTTTGACGAAGCAATTCCGCCGCCGATGGTTGCGCTGATTGTTCAGGCGGTTGATTTTCATCAACCATTTCGCGGCGACGCGCCATCTCGATGATTGATTCGGAATCCATAAAGCACCAAGTTATCGTCCCGTCAGGGACGCTTCGATAATAGCCCAGCGATTCATCGCTGGGAGTCGAATTGACATTTGATAGTAGTCCCGCAAGGGACGACTGAAACTTCACACAACTTCAGCCGTCCCTTGCGGGACTTGAAACGGATATTCCATCACATTCCCAGCGATGAATCGCTGGGCTATTCTCATGAAGTCCCTTACGGGACAATGAAAACTGTCCAGACATCAGAGTCCGATGATGACGGGCGTGATGACGGGCTTCGCTCCGGTTTCGCGTTGGATGAAGCGTTTGAGTTCGACGCGCACACGTTCTTTGAGCAGCGTGGCATCGCGCCGTTCGGTGTTTGAAGCACCTTCGACGGCATCGGCGATGACGCGCTGCATGTCGCGCACAAAGTCGCCCGCGTTTTCCGCTTCGGCGATTCCGATGACGCCGCGCGTGATGAGTTCCGGCACGTCTTCGATGTTGCCGGTTTTCGAGTTTATCGTGACGACGGGGATGATGATGCCGTCCATCGCAATCTGCTTGCGTTCACGAATCGTCTCGGCGTCAATCTCTTCAAAACCCGATTGGTCAATAAAGGTTTTGCCCGCTTCAAACTTGCCTGAGATGTGCGTGCGTTCACCGTCGAGTTCCAACACGTCGCCGTTTTCGATAAGACAGATTTGGTCGTCGCGGTAATCTAGGTGATTACACACAAACTCTTTGTGACGATAAAGCATTCGATATTCGCCGTGAATCGGAATCAAAAACTTAGGGCGCACGGCATCCATCATGATGCGTATGTCTTCCTGCGAAGCGTGACCGGAGACGTGAACGAGGCGGCGTTCACTGTCAATAATGTCGCCGCCGCGTTTGTATATGTCGCCCGTGAGTCTTGAAATCGCGTGTTCGTTGCCGGGAATGATGCGCGCCGAAAGCACCACGGTGTCGCCGTCTTCAATCGTTAGGCTTTTATAAATTCCTGTGGCAAGTTGCGCGAGCGCGGCGCGCGCTTCACCCTGCGAACCCGTGACGAGATACACGATTTCGTCGCGGTCGAGCCGCTTCGATTCGTTGATGCTGATAAGCAGATTTTCCGGCACGTCCAAATATCCGAGACGTTCGGCAATCTCGACGTTCTTCTGCATCGAACGCCCTAGAACGCAGACGCGGCGATTGTATTGCTGCGCGACATCCAACACGATCTGCACGCGATGCACGCTCGAAGCGAACGCCGCGACGAAGATGCGCCCTTTGGCTTCCGCGAACACTTCCTCGAACGCCGGAATCACGGCGCGCTCCGAAGGCGTGCGTCCGGTGACGGTCGCGTTGGTCGAATCCGACAGCAATGCGAGAACGCCTTCCTGCCCGTAACGGCGAAAAGTTCTAAGGTCGGTCGGCTCACCGATGACGGGAGTTTCATCAATCTTATAATCGCCTGTGTGAACGATTGTGCCGACGGGCGTGCGTATGCAGAGGGCAAGGCAATCAATCAACGAATGCGACACGCGGACAAACTCGATTTGAAACGCGCCGAGTTCAATCGTATCGCGGGCTTCGACGCGGTGAAGCAACACGTCGTTTAATAACCCGTGTTCTTCGAGACGATTTTCGGCAAGTCCCAGAGTGAAGCGCGACGCATAAACCGGAACATTGAAGCGACGCAAAAAATAAGGCAGCCCGCCGATGTGGTCTTCGTGTCCGTGCGTCAGAATCAGCGCGGTGATTTGGTCGGAATAATCTTCGAGGTAATCGAAATTAGGAACGGCAATATCAACACCGTAAGCGTCTTCGTCGGGGAAACCCATTCCGGCGTCAATGACAATCATTTCATCGCCATAACGCAAACCCATACAATTCATTCCGAACTCGCCGACGCCGCCGAGCGGAATGATTTCAACCGATTTACTCACTTGTTTTATGTTCTCAACTCTCCATATAGCCCGGCAAACACGCTTCGGAGCGTGGGGCATTTAACGCGCATTGACCGGGTGGTTTTTAGCCGGACAGTATAGCACAGGGGCTTCGCAACGAATGACGAGCGGGACAATTATGACAGGAACGGCAATCCGGTTATCGCACAAAAAAAGGTAGCTGCCGATACCATCAAACAGCTACCTTCAAGTTTTAGTGTCGTTCAGTATCACCTGACGAACGTGCGCCCTTTAACGTCGGCACTCCCGCACGGTATGAGCGAAGGAATGATACGGTCAAAGTTCGGGCTGTTATTAAAAGAGTTGACGAGGTACGCGCAAACGGCGTTCGGGCGTCCCGTGTTATTCGCAACGCCAGCACCGGAAGTTCCGCTAACCGTCGTCGAGAAGATTAGCCCGGAAGCCTTTCCGTTGAAATAAACACCGAATGCCGGAGCGGGCAGCACGGGCGGGTTAGAGTCTTGTTCAAAGTTTCTGACACCTGTGGCGAGTACCGCGCTGTGCGTGAGCAATACCTTAGCATCGCCTTCAGCATAGACACCGGACGTGGCGTTGTTCTCGAAGCGGCAATTCTCAATCACGACTTCCGCGTTCCCGCGCGCCGCCACGCCGCCCGACCAATTCCTGATTGTTAAATTACGAATCGTGACAAACCGCGCGGAGTTGACGGTGATGCCGTTTTGTGACCTCAATGTCGAGTTATCATCACCTTGCGGTTGAGCGTCAAGGCTCGCCACAACGCCGGGTGCGGCTTGCAGTGTGACGTTGCCGTAAGCATCGGTAATGGTCACGGCTTCGGCGAAAGTTCCCGAAGTAACGACGGTGATGGTGACGTTCCTTCGCGGGTTAGTGCCGTTAGCGACAAGTGCCGCCGAAAGCGTGCCGTAAATAGCATCGCCGTCCGCGTCTTCGGCTGCGCCGAGTCGTCCGTCACCGTCGTAGTCGCCGCAAGTACCCGGTGTCGCGGCAGTTTGCGCGACGACACAATTACCTTCGACTGACGCCGATGCCGCTTGCGCGGAAGCAACATCGTAATAAGCCAAACTGACGGCAACGGCAAACGCCACCGTTGGAAAAACTGCCGCGAAAATTTTTCGTCTCACCGTGATCTCCTCAAGTGTTTTTATCTGTGGTAGTGAACATTGGTCACGTTATCTGCGAAGGTGAACAGTGGTCACGTTTGGCTTGCGTTATTAACTACGGCGTAAGCATAGACTGACGAGATAGGGTGGCAACAGCAGATGTAAGCGTCAATTACATCGCTTATTCCCTGTATCCGTTCTAGACTGACGAGATAGGGTGGCAACAGCAGATGTAAGTGCCAGTTTCCGATGGGGCAGGTGAATAAAGGCACTATACAGGAGCGATGCGGCTTCAACAACAGCTTTTCTAATTTCGCGTGCTTCAAGAACAACTGAAATTGTGAACGAAACTTTTAACGAATACGAAATATCGGGCATTGGATTTTACGAAAACACTTCATCAAGCATCAACCGATGCCGACGTTTAAGATTTGTCCGGTGATGAATTTCGATTCCGGCGAAAGAAGATAAAGCACGGCGCGGGCGACTTCATCGGCGGCGACGGGGTGAAGTTTGTCGGCGGCAGCATCGGCATCGTCGCGCCCGACAACGCCGAACGTCGCGGCGAAGTTGGCGAGGTCTGCGGCGTGCGCCCCGCCGGTTTCGCTTTTGATTCCGGTGCGCGTGTGTCCGATGACAACTCCGTTGATGCGTATGCGCGGTGCGAGTTCGCCCGCCGCGCTTTCGGTCAAACCTGTAATGCCGCCGTGTATCGTCGCGGCAATCGTGTTCGCTTTTCCACGCGCCCCGACGACGTGAACGATGCCGCCGCCGCTCCGCCTTCGCATCATGCGCGCCGCGTATTGAGTCAACATCAATGAACTTCTGAGCGATACACCGAGACACGCATCAATCTCTTCAATCGTCGCATCAATCAAATTCTTTTGACTTTCAATAAGCGCGACGTTGACCATTAAATCGAGTCGCCCGTACAACCCTTCAACCTCATCGAACACGCGCCCGATGTCGTCGCGTTCACGGCGATTGACTTTGACCGCGTGCGCCAATGTTCCCAAAGCCTGCAAGCTTTCGACGATGCTCGCACCCGCTTCGTCCGTGCCTTCGTGCGCGACGATAACGTAAGCACCTTCGAGCGCGAGTTGAATCGCCACTGCGCGCGCGACATCATTCGCACCGCGTGCGCCACCGACGACCAAAGCGACACGTTCGGTGAAACCGCGTGAAATTGCACCGGGCATAATGTTCAAGTAGAAAGGCGAAAGGAGAAGTTAGAAAGCAAAGGTAATTACTCAGCCGTCTTCAGACGGCTTTCCCAAAGGGCAAATAGACAGGTTCCGTTTGACGGCTGGAAGCAAGGCAAATAGTTTATGGAAGGGCGTTTCAACGTCCTTCTCGCTCCGGCTTTAGCCACACCCGAACGGCTCAAGCCGCGTGCAAAAGCCCATTGAAACGGGCTGCTGAAATTACTTCTCAATCGTTCACCAGCCGTCAAACGGAACCTGTCTAAGTGCCGCTTCGCGGAAAGCCGTCTGAAGACGGCTGAGTAGTTGCAAGCAAAGAATAGACCTCTTGCAAAAGTCCCGTAGGGACTAACTGACAATAGCCCAGCGATTCATCGCTGGGAGCGATGTCGGAAATTACCCAGTCCCGTAGGGACGACTGACCGGATTTTCAAGTGTCCCTACGGGACACGGTATGT
>JBGTMR010000194.1:0-7469 GCA_041743485.1 Pyrinomonadaceae bacterium | reverse complement strand
TGCGCGAGTTTGGCAAACGTCCGGCGCAAATCGTGAGGCGCGACGCCGCTGTTGCCCAAGTTCGCGGCGTACTGGCAAACGATGTTGCGAATCGCTTGCGGTGTCATGCGCGCCCCCGCGACGCGATCTGATTTATTGACGGGTCGAAATATGTAACCGGCTTTGACACTCTCTGCGGCATGGGAAGATGCAACATCTCCCCATGCGTCAATCGCGTGCTTTGCCCACGCGGGCATCGGAACTGAACGCACACGGTCGCGTTTGCCTATCAAGTCAACCAGCACCCATCGCCCGTCGCGTTGCTGAATATGATTGAAGGTGAGTCCCGCCGCTTCCGCCCGCCGCAACCCACAGCCGATGAGAACGGAGAGCAATGCGCGGTCGCGCAAACCTTTTACCGTATTGGCGTCGGGAGCGTTAAGCCACGTTTGCGCTTCATCGCGCGTCAGCCAGTTACCGGCGCGCCTGCCTTCCTGTCGCGCACCTTTGACGGCACGAATGCCGGAAGCCAACTGCGGGTCGAGCCAACCGTTATCGGCGGCTTCAATCGCTAACTTGCGAATCGCCGACAAGCGTTGATTGATGGAGGCAGCGGACAAGCCCGCCGCGCGCAAACTCGCGGTGTAAGCCTGAACGAGTGCTTTACCGAGTGCGGGTCTTTCCTGCGCCGTTGTTTGCTGCGCGCGAAGCCAGCGAAAGAAATCGGAGAGGGCGCGTTGATAGGCGCGGCGTGAATGCACACTCGGCAAGCCGTCCAATACCACGTTTATCGCCGTCACTTCCGCCGCCGACAACCATGTCGTAGTCAAACCCTGCTCTGTCATTTTCTCTTTCCTCTGATTATGTCGCGCAGTCGCATCTTCGGCTTGCGGCGAACCAAAAATCATCCACGCATATTCGTGGAGAACGCTCTTGAGGGGTTCGCGTGTAACGGTCACAAACGGACGCTTAGCCTGGTGGCGGTGTTGCGCTTGGGATAACAATTTCAATTGTGAAGATTCATTTTTTGTAACATCGCGGTGAAGCGCGCATCGGAGCGCAGGGAATCAACGACCGGATGAACTTTGATTGAAGACATCCAGTAGGATTTCTCCGCGTAAGACTTTTCCATGAGTTGAAATGCCCGATCTTTATCCCCGCGATAAGTGTAGATGACGACGAGTAAGAACGGGTCAACGTATTGTTGGCGGCTCATAGATTGCAGCTTGGCTATTACCGCGTCGGTGTTCGCGGTGTCGTTCGCCAAAGCGTAATTGCATCCTCTGACAAATAGATCGGGCGACGCTCCGCCAGTAATCGCCGCCGCCTGTTCGCCCGCTTTGAGTCCTTCTTTGTAGTTGCCTTTGATGGCGTGCGCGACTGAAAGATAGAGGTAAGCGAGATAGGCATTCGGGTCTTTCTCCGCCACCATTGTGCTTTGCCGGATGGTGTCGTCGAAGCGATGCTCGTACATATAGTGCAGAGCGCGAACCGCTTCGTAATTGATTCTCGTCGGGTCGAGTTGGTGAGCCAAATCGGAATGATAAGCCGATTCATCGAAGCGTCCCATGCGGGCGAGAAATTCCGAGTAGCTGTGATGGGCGACGGCTGAATTGGGAGCGAGTTCGAGTGCGCGTCGGTAACTCGCGTCGCTTGCCCCCCAATTCCAGTTGTAATCGGATTCGATTTCCGCGAGTGCCGTGTGAGCCAACGCTGAATCGGGGTCAAGTTCAAGGGCGCGACGCGCGTACTTTTCGGCTTTCGGGTAAGACTCAATCGGCGAGAGATAGTTGAGCGAACCGGCGAGCGTATAGGTCAGGGCGAGGTTAGCGTAAGCCTGTGCGAAGTCCGGGTCGAATCGAATCGCCCGTTCAAAGAAATCACGCGCGGCAAAGATGTCGGCGATGTTTCGCGCCGAAGCGGTGAGGGCGAAGTTGCCTTTCAAGAAGGCTTCTTGGGCGCGTAGGTTCGGTGAACTCTGTGTGGTGTTGTTCATCGTATCGAGATTTACAGCCAGCATTTGCGCCACTCTGCTGGCGACCGATTCCTGACCGCGTAAGACATTCGATAAGTCGCCCGTGAAACTTTCCGCCCATATCAATTTACCGTCGGCAATATTCACCATTTGCAAATTTATCTTTAATCTATTCGCTTCCCGCTGAACGCTTCCTTCCAAAACCGAATCAACTTGCAAGAGGCGTCCGACCGCGAGCGCGTCGTAATTTTGGTCGAGATAACGCACCGTCGAACTTGTCGGGCGCACGGCAATCTGCTTGACCGCGCTTAATTTGGTGACGATGGAATCCGTCATCCCGACGCGAAGTTCTTGGTCTAGCGGCGCATCGCTCAACGATTTGAGCGGCAGCACGGCAATCGTCCGCACGTTGCCGGACGGTGTGGCGGTCGCCGCCGTTGATGAAGCAGCGTTGCGATTAAAGTTGAAATAGAGATTGGTAGCGATGATGCCGCTACACAACGCCGCGATGACAATCACACTCGCCGCGATTGCCGCCCTGTGACGTTTAATGAATTTTCCTGTGCGATAAACGGGCGCATCTTTGCGCGCGACGATGGGCAATTCCGCGAGGTGAAGGCGAATGTCTTCGCCGAAAGCTTCGACCGACGGATAACGGCGGGCGGATTCTTTACGCAAACATACCAACACGATGTTGTCTAAATCGCCCGATAAGTTACGGCGTAACTTATCGGGTTGGGTATCGCGCGCATGGCTGACAATCTCCGGCGTAATCGTGGTCGGAGATTTGGTTTCGCCGCGTGTGAGGACTTCGGTGTGATTGACGGCGGTGCTGGGCTTTACGGGTTCGTGTTCGCAGATGACGCGCGCGAGTTCGTGCGGAGCGTGGCTGGTCGCGCGATACGGGCGATGCCCTGACAGCAATTCGTAAAGCACGACGCCGAGACTGTAAATATCGCTGGTCGTCGTCAAGCTTTCACCGCGCACCTGTTCGGGGCTGGCGTAGTCGGGCGTTAAGGCGCGAAATTCCGTGCGTGTGTGTTCAATCGTGGCGTCGTCTGCGGCATCGGTACTCAAGACTTTGGCGATGCCGAAGTCGAGTAGTTTCGGCGTGCCGTCGGAAGTGATAAGGATGTTCGACGGTTTCAAATCACGATGCACGATTGAATGTTGATGCGCGTGTCCGACCGCCGAAATGATTGTGCGAAACAGTTGTAGCCGCTCGGTTGTCGTCAGGCGATGACGGTCGCAATAATCCGTGACGGGCGTGCCTTCGACATATTCCATGACGATGTAGGGCAAACCGTCGGCAGTCGCTCCGCCGTCATAGAGGCGAGCGATGTTCGGGTGGTTGAGTCCGGCGAGAATCTGCCGCTCATTGCGAAAGCGGCGCACGATGTCGTCGGTGTCCATGCCGCGCCGCACGACTTTTATCGCCACCGAATTTTCGTATTGCTCATCGGCGCGGCGCGCGAGATAGACGACGCCCATGCCGCCGTGTCCCAACTCGCGCTCAACCTGATAATTGCCGATGCGCTGATTGATGATTGAAGGCGCGTCTGTCCCGGTTGCTTCGCCCGCCGGTTGGTTGTTCAACTCGTTCAGGAAAAGCTCGGAAGCAAACGCGACCGCCGGAACTTCGATAAAGCTGTTCGCGTGCGAGTGCGCCTCAAGCAACGATTGCACTTCAAAGCGCAAAGATTCGTCGTCGCCGCACTGTAAATCTAAAAACCCGTCGCGCGTTTCCGGTTCGCGTTCAAGCGTGAGGATAAAGACTTCCTCAATCTTGTTCCACTTCTCGTTGTCGGGCTTCACGTTGCTAGACTTTCCGTTGCTCAATCAGCTTCTCCTTTACCGAGTTCACGATAGAGCCACGCTTTAGCGACAATCCAATCACGATCAACGGTCGCCGGATGAACGCCCAAAACTTCCGCCGTTTCGTTGACGCTCAACCCGCCGAAGAAGCGCAATTCGACAACCTGACTTTTGCGCTTGTCGGTCAGAGCCAACTGTTTAAGCGCGTCGTCCAAAGCAATCAAGTCGGCGGCGCGTTCTTCCGGCAAAAACGCGGCTTCATCAAGCGATAAACGCTGCCGCGCGCCGCCGCGCTTTTCCGAAGCATGGGCGCGGGCATGGTCAATCAGAATGCGGCGCATCATCTGCGCGGCGATGCCGAAGAAATGCGCGCGGTTCTGCCACTTAATACGGCTTTGGTCAACAAGTCGCAAGTAGGCTTCATGGACGAGTGCGGTCGGCTGCAAGGTGTGGTCGGGACGTTCGCGTCGCAAATAAGAACGTGCCAAACGCCGCAGTTCATCATAGACGAGCGGCATCAAACGCGCCGGAGCGTTGCCGCTATCGTTCCATTCTATAAGCATCTGCGTGACATCAGGCGGGGGTGAATCGTTCACATCGTCTCCCATGCAAGGCTGGAATTTGGCGGGATTCTAAACCTAAATCCGATTTTATAAAAACGATTCGCGGTGCGTGCGGGTTTTCGCAAGCGCGTTGCGCGTTATTGATATAGAGGAAAAGCGTGATCGTCAGACAATACTTCCCGGCTTATGAAAAAAATGCGGCGGCGATGTCCGTTTCTCCGTGCGGTTCCCGCTTTGTACAAGCAGGATAGTCGGAACACAAAAATCGGCAGTTGATTCTTTCAGGCTGGAAATCCAACTCCTTTTCGCCTCTAATGTGAAGATGAGTTCGTAAATTTCGCTTCAAAACTGAAGCCGTAGCGATTAGACATATCCCTGCTAATCGTACCCTCAAAGAAAACAACTGGAGTAATAGACCTCTTGCAAAAGTCGTCCCGTCAGGGACGATTGATTTTAGCCCAGCGATTTATCGCTGGGTACAGGATGAACAACCTGCCGTGTCCCGTAGGGACACTTGAAAGTTCAGTCGTCCTTACGGGACTGGAAAGATTTTTCGACTTTTCCCCAGCGATAAATCGCTGGGCTATTGTCACGAAGTCCCTACGGGACTTTTGCAAGAGGTCTATTATCTAATCTAAATTAAACCGCAAACTGTCCCGCTTCGAGTGTCTGCTTGACGCGCCCTAAGAATTTCTCCGCGTCCGAGCCGTCAATCACGCGATGGTCATACGACAGGGCGAAGTGTGCCATCGTGCGAATCGCTAAAACTTCGTCGCCGTCGTCTGTGATTATCACGCGCGGACGTTTCTCAATCGTGCCGACGGCGAGAATCGCCACCTGCGGTTGATTGATGAGCGGCGTGCCGAACAAGCCGCCGAAGACGCCGGGATTCGTGATGGTGAACGTTCCGCCCGCGACTTCATCGGGCTTGAGTTGCTTATTACGCGCGCGGTCGGCAAGGTCGTTTGCGGTGCGCGCCAAGCCGGAAATCGAAAGCTCATCAGCGCGTTTGATGACCGGAACGATCAGACCCCAATCGAGGGCGACCGCCATACCGAGATTGATGTCGCGCTTGTAAATGATTTGGTCGCCGCTTACTTGACTGTTGAAAACCGGAAACTCACGAATCGCGTTCGTCACCGCCTGAAAGATGAACGGCATATACGTCAGCTTCGTTCCGGTGCGTTCAAGAAACGCAGCTTTGTGACGGTCGCGGCTGCGCGCAACCTGCGTCATATCAATTTCATAAACGGTCGAAACGTGCGCCGAAACCGTTTGCGACATAATCATATGCTCCGCGATTTTCCGGCGCATCACGCTCATCGTTTCCACGCGGTCGCCTTCGCCCGTTTGCACCGACGGTGTTTGAACAGGCGGCTGAACTTGCGTGCGCGGCGCGGCGGCGGGAGCAGAGGGAGCAGACGGAGCAGGTGAGGCTTTCGCATTCGCGCCCGATTCGATAAAGCTCATGATGTCGGTTTTCGTGACGCGCCCGGATGCGCCCGTACCTTCGACGCGCGAAATATCAATGTTGTTTTCACGCGCGATATTACGAACCAGAGGCGATGAGCGGCGCGGCGATTCTTCCTCATCGGAAGCTTCACGCGCCGCGCTTGTTTGACTTGTCGGCGGGGCGGCGACGGGTGTCGTCTCCTGCGCGGTCACAATTTCGGCGGCTTGGTCGGCTCCGGTCGAAGCAGAGATGTCGGACGCGACTTGCGCGGCTGCCGTTTCGGGCGTCGTCCCGTCAACCGGCGCACCCGCCGTCAGTTCCGTGTCACCGGAAGCAGTCGCCTCCGTCTCCGGCATCTTGGATTCAGCTTCGCCCGCGCTGACCGTCGCGCTGCCGTTCGACGCGGCTTCGCCCGCCGCACCGACGACCGCGACGATTGTTCCAACCTCGACGGTTTCGCCCTCTTTGACCTTAATCTCAAGCAATGTTCCGGCGGAAGGTGAAGGAATTTCGGCATCAACCTTATCGGTCGAAATCTCGAAAATCATTTCATCGCGCTCAACGCTATCACCGATTTTCTTCAACCATCGCGTCAGCGTTCCTTCCGTAATTGACTCGCCCATTTGCGGCATCACGACTTCTGTACTCATGTTTGTCAGTGGTCAGTGGTCAGTGGTCAGTGGTCAGTAAGAAACTCTTGTCTTCTCTGACCACCGACCACTGACCACTGACATCTCCTTCCTAGTATTCTGCTAATTTCCGACACGCATCCACGACATCCGTGATTTGCGGTAAATGATATTGTTCGAGCGACGGTGCGTAAGGCACGGGTGAATCAATCGCCGCGACGCGCACAACCGGCGCGTCTAAAAATTCAAAAGCATACTCGGCAATCTGCGCCGCGATTTCACCGCCGATGCCGCCCGTGCGCGGTGCTTCGTAAAGGATAAGCGCGCGGTTGGTTTTTGCAACGCTCGCCATAATCGCTTCCGTGTCCAGCGGCGCGAGTGTGCGAAGGTCTATGACTTCGACGCTGATGCCGTGCTTCGTCAGTTCATCCGCCGCGTCGAGAGCGTTTAAGACTTGCGCCCCGAACGTGATGATTGAAACGTCCGTGCCTTCGCGTGCCGTGCGCGCCTTGCCTATCTCGACGATGTAATCATCTTCGGGCAGTTCTTCACGCAGACGCGGCAGACGATAAAGTTTTTTATGCTCGAAAAACAATACAGGGTCGTCGTCGCGTATCGCGGCTTTGATTAAACCCTTCGCATCATAAGCCGTCGCGGGTTCGACAATCTTCAGACCGGGCGTGTTCAAGAATAAACTCTCGGCGTTAATCGAATGAAAGGGTCCCGCGTGCAATCCCGCCCCGCACGCCCCGCGAAACACCGCCGGGATGCCAACGCCTGTTCTGTATCTCGACTTCGCCGCGTAGTTGGTCAGCATATCGAAGCCGTTTGATATGAAATCTATAAACTGAAATTCCGCGACGGGACGCATCCCCATCATCGCCGCCCCGCACGCCGCCCCGACAATCGCCGCCTCCGCAATCGGCGTGTCAATCACGCGACTCTCGCCGAAACGGTCAATAAGATTATCCGTGACCTTGAACGCCCCGCCGTACAAGCCGACATCCTCACCGATGACGAACACGCTTTCGTCGCGCTCCATCTCTTCCCAGATG
>JBGTMR010000193.1:0-10483 GCA_041743485.1 Pyrinomonadaceae bacterium | reverse complement strand
CACGACAAGGCAAAGCGCGGACTCGAAGCAAAGTAGAAAGTTGAAAGTCGAAGGTCGAAAGTTAAGAAAGTTTCACTCACAAGAAGCGGGTTCTTTCGTACAAGAAAGAACCCGCTTCATCAGGCTTGTGGCAAAGCGATGGAGAGATTCGGCTTTGCGTTTTACAAGCTACCCATCACGACTGCGGCGACCTAATCCTGTGCTGCGCGTTTTGCGTCGCACGTCGCCCGCATAACGAGCTACGGCGAAGTCGCGCGTTATGCCGACGAGCGCGCTCCCCGCCGCGATGATCCTGCCATCCGATTGTAGGGCAACCGCATTGACGGCATCCAATCTGGTGTCGAAGTCCGTCAACGCTTTGCCGTTCGTTCCGAACGTCCCGTCGAGCGTGCCGTTTGTGTTGTAGCGCGCGAGGGCGAAATCGGGGCTGCCGCCGCTATCTCTGGCGGGAGACGCCACACCCGCAACGACGATCTTCCCGTTCGATTGGAGGGCGACGGCGAGCGCATTGTCAGAAGCGTTGTTGAAGTCGGTCGTGACTTTGCCGCCCGTGCCAAACGTCGGGTCGAGCGCGCCGTCAGGGTTGAGGCGGGCGAGTGCAAAGTCTAAGGGAGCGACGCCGCCGTTCGTTGAACCGGCGACTACGACCCTGTTATCCGGCTGGACGATGACCGATCTGGCGATGGCGAACCCGCCGCCGAAGCTGACCAACGCGGTTCCGTCGCTGTCAAACGTGGAGTCAAGAGTCCCGTTCGTATTGAAGCGCGTCACGCTCATACTGATTACGCTGGACAATCGCCGACCGGCGACGATTGCTTTGCCGTCCATTTGCAGTGCGACGGCGTAGGCTTCTCCGTTGCCGTTGCTCGATACATATACGCCTCTGCCGTTGAAAGAGGTGTCGAGCGCGCCGTTCGGGGCATAACGCGCCACTGCGAAGTTCAGTGCCGTGCCGATGATGCCATTCGAGGTCGTCACCTCATACGAGGTGTTGCCGACGGCGACGATCCTGCCGTCCGGTTGGAGGGCGATGCCGTTGATAACGTCGTTGGTGTCAGAGACCGGAGCACCGGCGATCTCGCGTATGTTCGTCGTTACACGTCCGCCAAAGCCGAACGTGGTATCGGGCGCACCGTTCGCATCGTACCGCCAGACGGCGAAATCATTGTTGTAATGTCCCGCCAAGATAATCTTGCCGTCGGGCTGAAGCGCGACGGCGTTCGCCGTCACCCCGCCGGGAAGCTGATTGCCGTTCTCTATCACCCGTCCGTTAACACCGAAGGTGACATCGAGCGTGCCGTCCACGTTGAAGCGTGTGAGTACCGCATTGAGGTTGCCGCCGGAGTAACCCGCGACGACGATCTTTCCGTCCGCTTGCACCGCGACGGCACGCGCTTCGTCGCCGCTGCCCAGAGTTTGCGCGACGCTACCATTTGCGCCGAACGTCGCATCGAGCGCGCCAATCTCCGTATAGCGCGCGAGAATTAGTTTGCCGGATATGCCGCCGTCTCCTAAAACGACGATTTTGCCGTCCGCTTGTATGGCGACTGACTGCGCCGAACTGCCTCCGGTGCCGAACGAAGTCGTCAGTCTGCCGTCGGAGTCGAACGAATCGTCAAGCGTTCCGTTCATGTTATAGCGCACAACCGCGAACCCGGATTCGCCGCTCCTGTCGCTGATTGATGAAGTACCGACCACGACGACTTTGCCGTCCGGTTGCAGGGTGACGGATTGCGCCGAACTGCTTCCGTTCCCGGTGAATTTTGTTTTAACTTTGCCGTTTGCTCCGAACGACTCATCAAGCGAACCATCAATGTTGTAGCGCGCCGCCGCGAACGCGCGCTCATTCGGGCGTTCACTATCCGGCGCATAGCTGCCGACGACAACGATTTTGCCGTCCGGTTGCAAGGCGACGGCTTCGGCGTACTGCACGGCTGAATCGAAGCTGGTGGTGGTTCTGCCGTCGCCGTCGAACGTCGCGTCCGGCGTACCGTCCGAATTGAAGCGCGCGACATCGAAGTTCCCTGAAGTGCCGGTGCGTGACGAGACGGTTATACTGCCGCCGACGACAACAATCCTGCCGTCCGGCTGCACGACCACGCCTTCCGCGTCGCCGGGAATGTTCGTTTGTACTTTACCGCCGGAGCCGAAAGTTTCGTCGAGCGCGCCCGTTGGAGTGTAACGAATCAACGCGAAGGCATTTGAAGCGAACTCTGTACCGCGCGCCGAACCCGCAACTACGATTTTGCCGTCGGCTTGGAGGGCGACAGCGCGCGCAAAGTTAGGGTCGAGGTTGTTCGCGTTCTCATTGAATCGGGTCATAACATCGCCGAAAGAGCCGAACTCTCTGTCGAAAGTGCCGTTCGCATTGAGGCGCGCGACGGTGAAGCTGCTGCGCGGAGGGGATGCGGGCAAGAACGTAAGCGACGTGCCGACGAGGATGATCTTGCCGTCCGGTTGCAAGGCGATGGCGGACAGGAAATCATCAGAGCCGGAATCGTGGATTGCTCTGCCTCTGGAGCCGAATGTCTGGTCGAGCGTGCCGTCGGAGTTGTAGCGCGCCAACACGAAATCGAAACCGGTGTTCGGTCTGGCGGTCACGCCGACGATGATTTTGCCGTCGGGTTGAACGGCGACGGCGGCGGCGGAGTTCGGGTCGCCGTCAAAGTTGAGCGTGGTCTTGCCGCCCGTCCCAAACGTCGCATCGAGCGCGCCCGCTTGAGCGTGGACGGTGAACGATGAGGCGAGCAGAAGTAGTCCCGCCGCGAGGAGTGATGCCGCGTTGTGTGAGATGCGATAGTGAAGTGAGTGGAAAAGCGATTTACGCGCGGTTAATGACTGCGAGATTGTGTAAGCCATGCTGATGTTATCCTTGAGGTTAGAACAGATTTTTATATCAACGCTTGAGCGCAGAATACGCTCAAGCGCGGGAAAATTCCGGTTAAAGCGGCGCACCGTAATGCGGCGTCAACGCGGAAGATTTGCAAAAATGTGATGCGATACGGCAAGAAGTGCCTGTGAACAGAGACGTAGAATGTGAACGAAAATCACGTTCCGCGTACACAAACGATTTCGTCGGCAAAAATAAACGATAAAGTTTTGTAAATCAACTTGGCGCACAGGAAAGCCGATGCCTGTGAGCCTTCGGTCGGAGCGTATTCGACTAAATCGAAGCCGACGATGCGGCGGTTTGAGGCGAGTGTGTGAATCAGTCGGGTGACTTCGTACCATGAGAAGCCGCCGGGTTCGGGTGTTCCCGTGTGCGGCATGATGGATGAGTCGAAGCCGTCAACGTCAATCGTCAGAAAGACGTTTTCGGTGAGATGCGAGACGGCTTCATCCATCCATGCGGAGTCACGTCCGACGACATCTTTCGCCCAGTAAATATGCGTCGGCAAATCTTTAATGGCGCGGGCTTCATCACTCGAAAGCGAGCGTATGCCGCATTGTACGGCGGGGATGTTCATGTCGTCCGTGATGCGGCGCATGACGCAGGCATGAGAGAGGGGCGTGCCGTCGTAAGTCTCGCGCAAATCGGCGTGGGCATCAATCTGTAAGACGGAAAGGTTTTCGTATCGTTCTTTGTACGCACGAACGACGGGGGCGGTGATGGAATGTTCGCCGCCGATGGTGACGATGAATCTATTATCTTCGGCGAGCAGTTCGCGCACACTTTCATAGATACTCTGCATCGTCGCTTCGGGCGTTCCCGCCGATTCAATCGCGGGCAAAGTGTGTATGCCGAGACGGTAGATTTCCGTGTCGGTTTCTTCGTCGTAGAGTTCCATGTTGCGCGAAGCGTCAATGATGCTTTGCGCGCCCTGTGCCGTGCCTGTGCCGTAGGAAACCGTGCCTTCGTAAGCAATCGGCAGGACAAGCACGCGCGCCGATTCGCGGCTTGATAACGCTTCATCATCAATGCCGCCGAAGTTGAATGGAAGTGTGGAAGATTGAGACATAAGAGCAGGAGTCAGAAGGCAGGAGCCAGAAGCCAGCATGAAGGCAGGGACAAAACGCTTTTATTCTGACTCCTGACTTCTGGTTTCTGGCTCCTGCTTTTCAGCTTACTTCAATTCCTAAGTCGCGCCCGACGAAGTTGAAGTTCGGGCGGCGTCTGCCCTTCATGTATTTGAGGGCGGTTTGTGAAAGGGAGGTGATGACGATGGGCAGGCTGATGGTCGAGTCGCAATCAACGAAAGCGGTGTTTGCGCCGCGCGTGAGTTTGCCATAAATCTGCGCGTCGGATGAAGCGGTTAAGTTCGCTTGTCCGCCGGTGGACGGTGCTTCATTGCCGTATTGAATCGCGTATTTGTGACCGCGCGCGGGTTGCTTCACGATGTCGGTCGCAAGTTCGGTTTGCTGTATGAACGAGCGCGGCGAGCCGCCGCCGATGTTGATGAGCGATGTCGAACGGGCTTTGGCGTAAATGTTGACCATATCGAGAACGTCCTGCGCGAGGTCGAATGAAAACGAGTTCTTCTTTTCAAAACGCGCGGACGCGATGCCGACCATAAGTAAAGAATCGGAGATGTCGGGACAGAAAACAGGGACGCGGGATTTGTAGGCGGACGTGAGCAGACCGTCTTCGGTCGAGATTTCGGATAATTCACGACCGATGAGGTGAAGCAATTCCCTCGTCGAATACGGGCGCGTGTTATCGAGTTGATTGGCGAAACCGGAAACCCATTCGCCCGCTTCACGATATTCTTCATGACTCGAAAGCACGTCCCACGCGCGCCCGACTTCCGCCGTTTCAAGTTCTTCATCGGTCATCGTCGGGTGCGCCTGATAGTGGAGGCGACCGAGTGTTTCATGTAAATCTTGGAAGACGACCGCGCCGGAGAGAACGAGAACATCGAGGAAGCGGTTTTTGACGACGTAGGAAATCATACGTCGCATTCCGGCGGCGACGAGGCTGCCGGAAACACCGCAGATAATCGTCGTGTTGTCGCCCAGCATATCGAGCCAGATGCGATGCGATTCGGCAAGTTGGCGACCGCCGAAGCCGACGCCTTCCATCTTTTCTAAAAGTCCGGCGACTGAACGGTCGCGGTCAACATTGACGGGGCGCGTCGGGACGGCGAGGTATTTGGAAGGTTTCGGTTTGCGTTGTGTAACCATAATAAGTAGTGATGAGTGATGAGTGATGAATGATGAGTTAAGGAAAGTCTTTAATTCATCATTCATCACTCATCACTCATCGTTCATCCTTTACTTGTGGCTCGGCGAGCGTGGGTTTCTTTGCCGGTGGTTTCTTTGCCAGCCTGTCCGTTGTTGGCGGCGAGATAGGTGTAGGCGTCAATCCGTGATTCGTAAAATTCGACGAGGGCGGCGGCATCGGCTTCGGTTAAATCGCCGCGTGAAACGCGCGTGGCAACCTGTTTGCGAAAGCCGTCGTGGAGTTGCCCGCGTTCGTAGTGCGCGGTTTTGACGGCATCGCCGATGTTCGAGCCGCGTATGACTTTCTTGATTAAGTAACCGTCATCGTCAATGTGGATGTGGGCTTCGTGCGGCACACCGAACAGATTGTGATTGTTGCCCATCACTTCCTGATACGCCCCGACGAGCATGAACGCGAGATAGTACAATTCGCCTTTGATGAGCGGGTGAAGTTCCAAAACCTGTTTGACATCGTGCAGGTCAATAAACTTGTCAACGATGCCGTCCGAGTCGCACGTTATATCGCATAAGGTCGCAAGTTCGGTCGGAACTTTGTTGAGGCGATGAATCGGGATAATCGGGAACAGTTGTTCCAAAGCCCAATGGTCAGGCACGGAGCGGAACACGGAAAAGTTGGTTAGATACTTGACGCGCAAAAGTTGTTGTAATTCACCGAATTCTTCCGCGACATACTTAGCCTGTTGCGCGTAACGATTGGCGCGTTCGCACACATCCCAAAACAAAACTTCGCCTTTGGCGCGGTCTTCGAGCGAGATTAAACCGAGATTGAAAATCGTGAACAGTTCGTCGCGGTGTTCGAGCGCGTCGTGGTAATACTCACGATAGTTTTTCGCGGTGACATTGGCGCGTAAGTCCGCGAGTTCGATAACGACTTGCGGGGCGTCGTCGCCGACTTCCATCGGTTGATGCTCTTCGACGACGGTATCAATTTCGTCCTGCACGTTGGTGACGAGCATCGCGTGATACGCGGTCAGGTAACGTCCAGCTTCCTGAATGATGGTCGGGTGCGGCACGTTCTCGTCATCGCACACGCCTTTGATGGTGTAGATAACATCGTTCGCAAATTCCTGTGCCGAATAGTTGGCGGAAGAATCCGAGGCGGTTTTCGAGCCGTCATAATCCACCGCCATGCCGCCGCCGACATCGAGGTAATCAATCGGAATCTTCATCTGATGAATTTTGGCATAAACGCGCGCGACCTCTTTCATCGCGTTCTTGATGCGTTTGATGTCGGTGAGTTGCGAGCCGATGTGGAAGTGAAGCAGACGCAACATATCCGTGCGTTCGACTTCCGCGAGACGGCGTATGACTTCTAAAATTTCGGTCGTCGTGAGTCCGAACTTCGCCGCTTCGCCGCCCGATTTTTCCCAGCGTCCCGAACCCTTTGAGTAAAGTTTGGCGCGGATGCCGACCATCGGCATTTTGCCTTTTTCAAAGTCCGCTTCGTAACGCTCGGCGACGCGAATCACGGTGTCGAGTTCACTCATCTTCTCAATCACGATGACGACATTCTTTCCGGCACGCGCTCCGGTGAACGCGAGTTCGATAAATTCCTCGTCCTTAAAACCGTTTAGGACAAGCAGCGAATCGGCGGCTTGCTCCATAGCGAGCGCGGCGTAGAGTTCGGCTTTCGATCCGGCTTCCAAACCGAAATCGTAACGCGAACCTTCGCGCAGGTATTCCTCGACGACGGCGCGCTGCTGATTGACCTTCATCGGATAAACGCACATGTGCGAACCGCCGTATTCGTATTCGCGTATGGCGTGGCGAAAGGCGCGTTGAAGTTTGCGTACTTGCGCGGTGACGAGTTGCGGAAAGCGGAGCAGCACGGGCGAGTGTATGCCGCGTCGGGCGAGGTCTTCGATGATTTCTTTGACATCCGCCGTGCGATTGTCGTTCTCCGACGGGCGCACGATTAAATTTCCTTTGCGGTTAACATCGAAGTAGCCTACGCCCCAATTTTCGATGCCGTATATCTCCTGCGTTTGTTCAATGACGGTGGTCAAATCTCTCGCCCTCTCGCCTCCCTTGATGAATGCCGTAACTTAGCCTTGTGTCGTGCTTTGTCCGCTTTAAGCGATAACCTCGAAGCTTCAACCCGTGCAGCTTGCAAACACCGGACGGCGGGAACTGTGTTGGTAAAACGGTTGTGAATTTAGCACATATCAAGGCGGGCGTGGGGAAAAGTTTTCTGACGGTCAAAAGAGACGAGAGCAGCGTTTAAGCCGCCATCACATAACAATTTAGCTTGCATTCACCGGGCGCGAAGCGATACCTTCGTAAAGCGTCGGAGTCTTTCCATCCTTGACTCTGATTCGCAAGAAACTATAATGCACGTTTTTTACGGCATCGCCACCACGATGACGCGCAAAACCGCAATATCATCCGCTTTCATCCTTCACCAGTCGCGTTTTAACACCACCGCGCGACCCAAGCACCCGACACCGCCAATACGATTTTAGGAGACACCAATGGACGCCAAATCTGCGTTAAAATTTGCCGAGGAGAACGAAGCGAAGTTTTTATCAATCCGCTTTACCGATCTCGTCGGCGCAATGCACCACCTCACATTTCCCATCAACCAACTTGACGAAAGCTCGTTTGAAGACGGCTTCGGCTTCGACGCTTCTTCTTTAAGAGGTTGGGCGGCGATTAACGAATCCGACATGCTCCATATGCCCGATGCTTCGCGCGTGTTTATGGATCCGTTCGCCGAAGAACCGACCGTCTGTATGTTCGCCGATGTCGTTGACCCGATGACGCGCGAAACCTACGCCCTTGACCCGCGCGCCGTCGCCGTCCGCGCCGAAAACTATCTCAAACAAACCAAGCTTGCCGACTGTGCATACTTCGGACCTGAAGCCGAGTTCTTTGTTTTCGACAGCGCGGAGTTTCACAACGACCCTCACCACGCTAGTTTCAAGATTGACACCGACGAAGGAGTTTGGAACTCCGGGCGTGAATCCTCCCCCGCCGCCGGACCCAATCTAGGCTATCGCATACGCGCCAAAGAAGGTTATGTGCCGATGCCGCCCGCCGATTCGCTTGCCGATATGCGTAGCCACATCTCGCTTTTACTTGCCGATGTCGGCATCGAAGTCGAATGTCATCACCACGAAGTTGCAACCGCGCAATGCGAAATTGATTTCCGTTTCGATACGCTCTTGAAGACCGCCGACAACCTTCAAATCTTCAAATACGTCGTCCGCAACACCGCGCATCAATACGGCAAAGCGGCGACCTTTATGCCGAAGCCGCTTTACGGCGACAACGGTTCGGGGATGCACGTTCACCAAAGTTTATGGAAAGGCGAACAACCGCTTTTCGCGGGCGACGGTTATGCCGGAATCTCTGAAATGGCGCGCCACTACATCGGCGGCTTACTCCGACACGCTCCCGCCCTCGTCGCTTTCGCCGCCCCGACCGTCAATAGTTACAAGCGGCTTGTTCCCGGCTATGAAGCCCCTGTGAGTCTCGCGTATTCGGCGCGCAATCGCTCGGCGGCGGTTCGCATTCCGATGTTTTCGAACAAGCCGCACGCCAAGCGCGTAGAGTTTCGTCCGCCCGACCCGTCATGCAATCCGTACCTCGCGTTTCCCGCGATGTTGATGGCGGGACTCGACGGCATCCAAAACAAAATCGAACCCGGCGACCCTGTGGAACGCGACATCTATGATTTGACGAAAGAACAACTGAAGGAGATGCGCCAACTTCCCGGCTCGCTTGATGCCGCCCTCGACGCCCTCGAACAAGACCACGAATTTTTACTGCGCGGCGATGTTTTCTCTCGTCAACTGATTGAGCGTCACATCGAATATAAGCGCGACGAGGAAATCGAACCGCTTCGTATGCGTCCGCACCCGATGGAGTTCGGCATGTACTTTGACGTTTAAGCCGGAAGCACGGAATGGAAATAAGAAGCGCGGAAGACGTCGAGTCTTCCGCGCTTCTTGGTTTTGGTTGACGTAAGTTCGGTATAATTTAAGGCTTTGTGGCTCAACTTGCGTTTTGCAAAATCGGTTGTTACTATCACCGCTTCGCAAAAACGCCCTTGACTTTCGCGGGCGTTTTTGTACGCCATACCATTAAGCCGGTGTAGCTCAGTTGGTAGAGCATCTGATTTGTAATCAGAGGGTCGCGGGTTCAATTCCTGTCACCGGCTCTGCGAAGTTTTGATAACTGAATTTAAGCGCAGGGGTGGTCGAGTGGTTAATGGCACCGGGCTGTAAACCCGGCAGACGAAAGTCTTACGTAGGTTCAAATCCTACCCCCTGCACCATTAAAAGTAGAAAGTTGAAAACCGATAAGGTGAAAGTAAATCAAAAACTTTCGACCTTCGATTTCCGACTTTCACCTTTGCTTCGCGGGAGTAGCTCAGTTGGTAGAGCGTCAGCCTTCCAAGCTGAATGTCGCGAGTTCGAGCCTCGTCTCCCGCTTAAATGAAATAATCATTTGGTTTAGAGTACATGCCCGTGTAGCTCAGGGGTAGAGCGCCTCCTTGGTAAGGAGGAGGTCATGAGTTCAAATCTCATCACGGGCTTTCAAAATTTCAATATCTATACAATATCTATACTTGAACAAAAGAGGCATTACACATTATGTCGAAGGAAAAATTTGACCGCAGTAAGCCGCACGTAAATATCGGGACAATCGGGCATGTGGATCACGGGAAGACGACGTTGACGGCGGCGATCACGAGGGTGTTGGCGAAGCACAATCCGAAGATTGTGGTGCGCGCTTTTGATTCGATTGACAATGCCCCGGAGGAGCGTGCGCGTGGAATCACGATTGCGACTTCGCACGTCGAGTACGAGACGGCGAACCGTCACTACGCGCACGTTGATTGTCCGGGACATGCGGATTATGTGAAGAACATGATTACGGGAGCGGCGCAGATGGACGGAGCGATTCTGGTGGTCGCGGCGACGGACGGTCCGATGCCGCAGACGCGCGAACACATCTTGTTAGCCAGACAGGTGGGCGTGCCTTCGATGGTGGTGTTTATGAACAAGGTGGATGCGGTGGACGACGAGGAGTTGCTGGAGTTGGTTGAACTCGAAGTGCGGGAGTTGCTGTCGGCATACGAGTTTCCGGGTGACGATACGCCGGTGATTAAAGGTTCGGCGCTGAAGGCGTTAGAGGGTGATGCGAAGTGGGAAGCGACGATAGACGAGTTGATGGCGGCGGTAGATAGTTTCATCCCGACGCCGGAGCGGGAGATCGAGAAGCCGTTTTTGATGCCTGTGGAAGACATCTTCACGATTCAAGGTCGCGGAACGGTGGCGACGGGCAGAGTGGAGCG
>JBGTMR010000192.1:0-34782 GCA_041743485.1 Pyrinomonadaceae bacterium | reverse complement strand
TTTGATGCCCGTGCCGTTGTTTGAATCAATCGAAGATTTACGTCGTGCGCCGGAAGTGTGTCGTGAATTATGGAAGTCCGAATTTTTTTCAAAGTACCTCAATTCATGGGGGCGACGAAGTGAAATCATGCTCGGCTATTCGGATTCAAACAAAGACGGCGGGATGCTGACCGGCACTTGGGAAATCTACAAAGCCCATCGCGCTTTACACGAAGTCGCGCGCGAATGCGACGTGCGTTTGCGTCTCTTTCACGGGCGCGGCGGAACGGTCGGACGCGGCGGCGGACCCACGCATCGCGCCATCGCCGCGCAACCCGCCGAATCTTTCACCGGAGCGTTACGTTTAACCGAACAGGGCGAAGTGTTGAACTGGAAATACTCCGAGCGCGTGCTTGCCGAACGCAATTTTGAATTGATGATTGCCGCCGCCCTCGAAGCTTTGTGCCGTTCGCCGGAAGCCGCGCACTCGACGCCGGAAGAACGCCAAACGTGGGAAGCCGCGCTCGATGAAATGTCCGCGACGGCTTACAAATTCTATCGCGCCAACATCGCGGAGAATGACGACACGCTTCTCTATTTTGAAGAAGCGACGCCGATAAGCGAGTTTGACTTGGCGAAAATCGGTTCGCGTCCCGCGCGTCGCAAAGATGCAAGTCGCAGTCAAACCGATAAAGACGGCACAGACAAATCAACCAGACTGCGCGGCGTCACCGATTTGCGCGCTATCCCTTGGGTCTTCGGCTGGATGCAGTCGCGCCACGTCGTACCCGGTTGGTTCGGCGTCGGTCACGCTCTCGAACAATTCATCGCACGCGACGATGCGAATCTCGATTTGCTCAAAAGGATGACCGCGCGCTTCCCCATCTTCGCCGACCTGATAGGCAACACCGAAGTCGCCCTCGCCAAAGCCGACCTTTCCATCGCACGCACTTACGCCGCCCTCGTCGAAGATGAAGCCTTGCGCGAACGTGTGTGGCGCATCATCGAAGCGGAATACGAACGCACCTGCCGCATCGTTTTAAGCATCACGAATCAAAGCGAACTACTCGAACGCAATCTGACCTTGCGCCGCTCAATCCGTCTTCGCAATCCTTACGTTGACCCTTTGAGTTTAATTCAAGTCGAACTCTTGCGCCGCAAACGCGCGGGCGACGATTCGCCACAACTCGATTACACACTCGCCGCGACCATCAACGGCATCTCGTCGGGCTTACGCAACACAGGGTGAAACAAGCATTTGCCGCTTCAGTATGGAACGAAGGTGAATGGTTCATCGCGCACCGCTTGAAATTGATGTGGCGTCGCACGGGGTGTGACGGAAGAAGCGATAGACAACTTGCCGCCCTCAAATTACACTTTATGATTCCTGCTGCAATTATCACACGCAAAACGACAACCGAAAATCACATCAAGGTTTATCAAGGAGTGTTAGCGAATGACTGAAACGAAACAAGGGGAGATTGACAACAACCCCAAGTATGACGAGCGACCGTGGGGAAGTTTTACGGTCTTGGATGAAGGCGCGGGCTACAAGGTCAAACGCATAGAAGTTCTGCCCGGCAAGCGTTTGAGTTATCAAAGCCACAAGCATCGTGCCGAACATTGGATGACCGTCGAAGGTCAGGCAAAAGTCACGATTAACGAACAAGACCACATCGTGAACCAATACGAAACCATAGACATCCCGCTCGGTGCGCGTCACCGTGTCGAAAATCCCGGCACGGAGAAACTCACCTTCATTGAAATTCAACAGGGCGGCTATCTCGGCGAAGACGACATCACGCGCTACGAAGACGACTTCGGGCGCGCGAAGCAAAGGTGAAAGTCGAAGAGCGAAGGTCGAAGGGTAAGGACAAAGACTTATCCAACTGTTTTTAATACTTTCGCCCTTCGACTTTCACCTTTCGACTTTAATGTACGGGCGCAGTTCCCGAAAGCGTCGCTCGCTGATGCCGCGAACAAGCATCAAGTGTTCGACGCGCCGGAAGCGTCCGTACTTTTCACGATGCTCGATGATGCGTGCGGCGAGTGATTCGCCGATGCCGGGAAGTCTGTCTAAATCTTCGCCGTGTGCATCGTTGATGTTGATTAAATTTGATGATGACGGCGGGGATGTGCGGCTGTCGGATGAAACAATATCCGGCGTTTTTGAGGATGGATGGTGACCTTGTGTGCAGCCCGCCACACTGATGAAACACGCAATTGCGGGGTACAACATTTTTTTGCACAAAGCGCGACGAGTGACTGATCCTTGAAAGCTAAGTTGTTGTAAAGAGGGCATTTAAGTTTTGTGCTTACAGGATGTGCAAAATGCTAGAAGTCTTGAATTTACATGAACTTAACATGACGAAAGATGAGTTTTCCACAGGGTTTTCCACAGTATCTGTGGATAACTTTTGACGAAGCCGCGAAGCCCGTTTTAATTGATGTTTGTAGATTTTCATATCATTTACTAAACTTTTGCATATCATTTACTAAACAGTTTTTTGCACATCATTTACTAAACGGCACTCGCAGACGATGTTTTGCGAGTGCCGTTTAGCGGTTTTTGAATAGGCTTTGAATGTTCTTTGAACGTCAGTTCACTGGAAGTCGGCGGCGATTTCAAGGGCGGTGATGCGGGCATCGAAGGCGGCTAGTTTGGCGAGGATAGAGAATAGAGATTGTATGCGGTTTGGATAATCAACAACATCGGCGAGCGCGAGTTGGGTTTTCAGGGCGGCGATGCGGACGAAGAACAGGGGGACTTCATTTTCTGCATACGTTGGTAGCACTGGAGACACAGCAGGGATGCCGGTGTGGACAATGAGCGTGGCGCGGTTATGTAGTTCGCCGGGTTGGTTGAATTGTGTCGGCGGGTATGGTGCTACATCGGCAAGACGTTCGGGGAGCGTGCGGATTTGGGAGAACGGGCGATAATCTATTTCGGCGGGCGCATTGGTGTCGAGTCGCGCGCAGATGACATCGAGACGTGAGAGGGCAGCATCTGCCGGATTGAGCGTGAGCGTCAAACTGGCTTCGATCAGACTATAACTTATACCGGACGGTGTGAAGACCGCACCGGGGGATTGAACGAGTATTCGCAAGCCGCCGATGAGTTGTCGGTTGAAGCCATGCACGAGCGCGGACGGTGTGCCATTTATGAGAAAGGCGCGCACAACGGCATCAACGTGTTCGTGCGCGAAGCGTTGCGATTTCATGAAGTCTGCCGGGTCAAGAACTTGACCGTAGCGCGGGCTATCGGGCGCGGTTTGTACGCTCTGCACTAAGACCTGTTTCATTGTTTGCTCCTAAAGATTTTCACCTTCGATTGATAAAGCCGTGCCTGTGTCGTCTTTTTTGCGGTTCTCACGTTCCTGCATGAGCAATTTAACCTCACGGCGGCAGTTTGCGGTGTGCGTTTTAGCGTCAACTCCTTCAGGCGGCAGGCTGAAAGTGAACTCTGTCACTTCCGACGACGGCACATCCTCTGTTGGCGACGTACCTTGTTTATTCTTTCCATCTTTCTGCCGGACGGCAATAACCAGACGGTTAGGTTGCTGGCGGGCTTTAAGGATAACCATACTCATCTCATTTCACCTCAAATGTTATTCGTTAATTAAGCAGCGTATAGGTCACGCTGTATGTGTACGAGGTCGTGGAGTCGGAGATGTTCATAAGCACATCGAAAGTGGACGGCAAAATACCTGACGTGCGAACTACGGAGTCGGGTGTATTTGTGGGATGGGTCACACCCGGACTGATGCCCGGATAGAGTTCCACAATATGCATTCCAACGGCAGTTATATTGAACAGGTTGTTGATGTAAAAAGGCTGCGGGCTAGATACATCAAATCCGCGGATATACGGCTGAAGAGGAAATCCGTTAGGAGTGAAATCTATGACTCTGATGACAAGCTGCACGCCACGCGCGTTGTGATTACTGATAAGCGGCGAAGTTGCAGGTCCGCCTCTGCGCGCCGCCATTGGCAGGAGCGTCGCGTTGGTGTTGACGCTGAAGCCGGGCAGAGTGACCGGCAATCGTCCTCCTTCGAGCGCAGCAGGTAGTCTGCTGTTTAGTGTATTTTGGAGCGTTATTTGCTCTGCCAATCGCACGAGTTGTGCATCAGAGAGCGAACGCAATCGCTTGAGCAATCCGATTGCGTCACCATCGCCCGCCGCGCTCTCAGGGCTATTACGCGCACCGAACGCAACGTCCGCGCCGTCAGGTATTTGCTCGATGCGATGGTGCGGAATGTGCGCGCCATCAATGAGCGTCGTTTTGAGGTCTTGCAAGTTTCCAGTGCCGTCTTTGACGGTAATATTGGCTGGCATCGTTCTTCATCTCCTACAGTAACGGAATAATCAACGACGAGTTTTCGAGGCTCGCCAAATCGGTTCCAAACACGGGACGCGGGAGCGCACTTCTTCCATATCGCGGTTCAGCTATCAACAACTCCTGCCCAAACGGTGTTTCAAAGGCGAGCAGTAAATCAATTTCGCTCTGTGTGAGCGTCGGACGTGTCGCCACACCGTAGGCTTCGCCGCCCGCGACCTCCTCCCACACTGCGCTTTCGGTCGTCACCTCGTCTCGCAGCGAATTGATTTGCACGACGATGCCGAGAGCGTCGGTGATCGCCCACAGGGATTCGCCAAACGCCGCTTCTGTATGCCACACGGGACGGGCATGGATTTCCGTCTCGATGCTGAACAGCGCAAGCGACTCACGCATTCCGCGCACCGTGCCACGTCTGGCAAAGTATTCAGCGGCGTGTTGGTAAAATTCACGCTTGCGAGTCACGCCAAACCAAGAGGGAAACCACGTCCATCCAAATAGCACCGCGAGCCAAAACGTCAAAAACTCTTCACTGCACGTCTGTGGATTTAACTGCTTATAAAATTCATCAAACGCCGTATCCCACTCATCCAATACTGTGCCAAAGAACAGCAAAAACCGCGTCAAAAACTCACCCGCAGCACCGCGCATATATCGCGCAGGCAAGTGATCAAGCAGATAATTTTGATTGCTAAACTGATTCATCACTTTGGAACAATAAGAGGAAAAAGTTGAATGTTTCGGGCTGCGGGCAGTTCGTAAGCCAATAAAGGAATATCCATGAGTGGAGCGCGCAATAAGCTTGCCGGGGTGCGCGATGCTACTAGACGCTCAACGCCGAGTGTCGAAACAATGATAGCCACGATTTCCGTTGTTAAGATTGTGCGCCCTAAGTTACTGGCAACGGCGGCATACTCCGCTCGCAGGTTGGCGGCGACTGAAGCAAACACGGTTTGAGTGTCATATCCTTTGGCAATGGCAAGGGTAGCTTGCACATCAAAGGCACGATAAGCAGGGTCGCGGACATAGAAAAATTGGTTGCCAACTCTCTCCTCTAATAAGGCGTTGATACGCTTCTTGATTGAGTCGTCAACCGCATCGCCCGCCGCGTCCATTACAACAAGCGTCGTGTGTCCGGGACGGAGCACATCGAACTGACCGTCAACTACCAATGGAAATCCGCGCACGACACCACGCCCGCCCATTACCTCATCAACTATCGCGCTCTCCACATCTGCGGTTGATACGAGTCTCTCACCACGCCGCAGATAACTTGTCGCACGCTCTAAGACCGACTCTAACGCTTCATCGTCAGTCCCGCTGGTGATGCTGCGTTCGTTCGTTACACTCACGCCCGCAATCGCATTTTGCAATGATGTGAGGCTGGCAACCGGAATGTGCCTGTTGCCGACGGTCAACGCCCGCGCCGTGATTTCCGCAAAGTCATAACCGGCAGGAATTTTTGAATCGTGCGTCGTCTGAAAAACCACCTCGCCGTCTAATCCAATAACGAGCGTTCCTTGTGGAATGGGTATCGAATCACTGACCGGAGACGCTGTGAAAAACTTTAACGTCACGATGGCGGCGGTCGCCGCGCGCGGAGTGATATTAAAAAGGGCGGCGAACTCTAAAAGCGTTTTCTTTGGAACGTAGTTAAGCCGACGCGCACCCTGCGCGAGCATCCACGCGAGGGTTTCAAGCAAGACAACATGCGGCGATGACGGCGCGGCGTTCGTGAGTTGCGGACACAACTGCCCCGCACGCTCGATAGCACGCGCGGCGAACAGTTCTTCATTTCTGATTTCCAAGTCCGGCGACACGAACGGCATCTCTCTAACTACCAGAGGCGGAGACACTGACACCGGAAAGCTCGTACCCTCTTTGAACGACACGCTTTCAACCGCTTCGTTATCGGCGGCATCAAACGACAACGTAACGCTCTGTGCGGTGAGAACCGATGAACTCGATGCCGTCAGCGTTCCGGTCGGGGCGGTGATGTCGGGTGCCGGTGGGTCTTCTGCAATCGCCCACTGACCGTCTTCGGTGTTGAGCGTGTAGAAATCAATTAACGCAACATCAGCACCGGGCGTGCTGTTGTTTGTTCCGATAATCTGAAAAGCACTCTTGACGGTGTAGTCGGCTTTAAGCGCGTCGGCAAGCGTCGTGTTGGTAAAGCCCGGAACGCCACCACCGCTCCAGTCAGTTGAAAGATTGCCACGAATTACCGCATCCGTAGTATGGCGCGTAATGTTCGCCGCATGGTTTGTAGCCGCCCCGCCCCAAATCCCGTAACCCGACTGCGGCGCACCTACTACAGAATCTTCAAGTCGAAAACCTTTGAGTGTTTCGGGGTCAGGGTCATTCGGGTCAAAATTAAAGTTTCGCGCGAATCCGTTGCTGTTGTTTTGATTAAGCAGCGTCGCGTTCCTGAAATGCAAATTCTGCGGGTCGTAGGCGACATAGATGTTCCACGTCTGCCCGCCCGTCGGCTGCGCGTCATTGTCTATATTGTGAAACAGCACGTCTTCAAATAACAGATTTTCGGAGCGTGGTTTATCGGCGTTCGTGTTTTCACCGGAAAATGCCCCCAACCGACGCCCGTAGATAGCGATTGAGCGCGGTGCGTAAGAGACTCTCCCGCGCGTCATCTGAAAATACTTAACCGTCGCTTGCTGTGAATCCGGCTGCGGCGTCAGCACCACACTTACACCCTGTTCGTTACGTGACGCCCAGACGTGATGGATGAGAAAGCTGTCAACTACACAGTTCGTTCCGGTCTTGAGTTCAAAGTTGTTTTTCGTAAACCGGACGCTTCCGTCCGTGATACGAACAGGGTCTTTACTGAAGCGGCAGCGAAAGAAGGTTAGACGATTAGGAATCCAACCCTCAATGGATGTCGGATTTCCACCGTAAATAACATCTTCCGTATCGGCTTGGTGCGCGGTGTTATAAAACAGATGCGAGCCGCCCGCATCCCAACACCCGACCGAGTAGTTGTCGGAGTTGTCAAATGTCTGCGTATCGAGAAACGCGGAGTCAAAAACTTCCAGTTGGTAAGCGTGCGCCAGAAGGTGTTTGCGAGCCTGTCCATGAGTAGCGATGGTCGCTTGAAGCAACGTGCTTCCAGTTGTTACAAGACTGGATTGTTGAGTCCGATCACTCTCGCAAGTTCCTAAACAATGTCTAAATCTAATTCGTTTCGGCACGCTGGCGACGGTTAAGTTTTGTGCATTTTCCGCACCGATATTAACTGTCGTATAGCTGAATCGCCCCTTTTTTACGTTGAAATTAAAGCCTTCAAACAAAATATCAGTAACGTTTTGTTTGATTATCAAGGAGGGCGAACATTCAGGTTCGCCGTAGATGTGAATGTTGCCGTTTGGCTTGCCGTGCAGCACCGCGAGTTGTGGGGTATCGGCTTTCGTAACCCGGTTGTTTCTAAGTAAAGATAATCCCTGAACGGCTATTCGCACTGGAGCGGAAACGGTGCGCGGTTCAATGGTAAGAGCGTTCTCTTCGTATTCACCCGCCGCAAGTTCATAGTTTTCGCCACCGTTTCTTAAATTCACCGCCGCTTGGAGCGCGGCAACGGACGTGAAGACTTGCGGCGCACCGAAGGTGTAATCGGGTGCGACCGCGACCGTAAAGGTCAGTACCGTTTTTAGGTCGTTCGCAAGGGCGGTCGAATAGTCGGACGGGTGAATTGACCACGCCGTAATCGTGACCTGATATGTACCCGTCTTGCGGTAGGCGTACCTAACTTCGGGGTTTTTAGCGAGTAGTCCACCTTGTACTATTGCCGATGTGAATGGGTTAATAACCTCGTCACCAAACGTGATTTCAGAGTACGCAACGTCTGTTGATTCCGAAATTATCAGGTCGAATCCGTTATCAACCCGCGCGTTTTGCGTCGATCCCTGTGTTACCGCCGTTTCGCCTGCCCCGGTATCGATTTTCACCGATAGCACTGGCGGGGCAAGGACTGTAACCGTCACTTCATCCATTGCCGTCGAAGCGTCCGCCCACGTTGCCGTGCATGAAAACGTGTGAATCCCCGCCGGTAAATCGCTTGCCGTCAGCGTCGCCGTCGTCGCGCCCGAAAGCGTGCCGCCTAAACCCGACGAGCGCGTCCATTGGTACGTCGGTGTGTCGGGGCGTCCGAAACCCTCTGGTGTCGCGCTCAACACGAGGGGTACGTCCGTCGCTACGAATTTCTCCGAGGCAATATCAAGTGACGGCGAAAGACCCGTTGCGTTTATGTTTGAGAATCCGGCGGGCAGAGTCTGCGGATAATCCATCACGTATCGGACGGTCGCAGGAGTGCTTGATGCTGGGAACGTGTACTGACTGATGCCGTTTTTCGTGACGTGCCAAAGGTTATCTACTCTACGTTCCAATCCAAGCGTATCAGTTGCAGGGTTATGAGAAAAATCAGTTAGATACCCGTAGCCATTCGTCGAGACGCGCGGAAACACATTAGAGGAATCCATTTGCACGCGAATCGTGCGCTCACCGTCGGCGACTTCGACAAGAGTGGTCGCTCCCGACACAATCGTTTTCCAGCTAACACCACAGACGCCGGAAAGCGTCCCTACAATGTCTGCGGTTGAGGGTTTATTGACTTCGCTCGCCAGCACCTTGCCGGGTTCGGGGCTAGTCGCAAAGTTTAGGATGAAATTTGGTACGCTCATAATCCAATCGTCGCTAAATGTTGTGAATTGTCGAAGAAACTAAAATCAAGCCCATCAGTCGGCTCGACTGCCGACGCAACCGGCGCGGCATGTACAGGGTAATGAATTGCGTACTCATCACGCAGTCGCCACAGCGGATAAATCAATGTGCGCGGGGCGAGACTCGTCGCAGTCAGGTACGTAATTTTCAACGCCGCCCTGTGAATCTCACTCGTCAAGCCGCCCTGAAAATCATCACCGTCGAGCGTGCCGCCAGTCACCCGCACATCAACGATGCGCGGCTCATAACGTCTGATTTGCTCGGTCACGAAATACGCAAACCGTTTGGTAAAGCCCGCGTCAATCGTCTCAAATACAAAGTCATCAATGCCGTAGTCCGGCATCATGACACGTTCGCCGCGACGGACTTCCAACAAATCCAACAGCGATTCTTCAACCTGCGCGTCCACGTCCGTCACTACCGCGAGTGAGCCGCGCCCGTCGGGGCGAATCGGAAACGAGAGCGCGGAGCTACGAACAAGCATCAGCTAAAACCTCGCGTTTTCAGACTCGCTTTAATCGCGTTCGCCAGCACGATGACAGTTCCTAGATTGCTGGCATCAAGCGGCAAAGGTATCTTGCCCGTCGCGCCCGCCCCCAAAAACCCGATGCCGCCACCACCCGCCTTTATCACCTCGCCGCCTGCGTTCACATTGAAGTTGTTTGCTTCAATATTCACCGTCTGTGCCTTCGCCGTCAGCATCTCGACGGCTTCAAACAGCATCGTCGTTTGCGCTTTAATCTCAACTAATTCGTTTGCGAAAAACCTAATCGCACCGTCGGCAAGTCCGCGATAACCGCCATCTGTTTTGAAGCCACGCTCACCCGTTTCAAAGCCGCTCGGCGGTCTGTAATCTTCGTTATGCCGCGACGCATAAAATAGCGTGTGTCCCTCGCCGAGTCTGCCGAAGATTGTGACTTCCGAACCGACTTCGGGCGGTTCGACCAAGCCGTAGCCATCACGCCCAACCCACGCCGTCATCTGCTGAATCCACTCGTCATGCACGATGCTCTCGCTGAAGACTTCCATGCGCGCCTTAATACATCCGGCGTTCTCACCCCTGCCGACTTCCTCGACGATGCCTTCAATAGCGATGAAGGAAAACGTCGCTTGTGCTGATTCAAAATTCGTATCGCCGTACATAAAGAAAAGCCCGCGCGATGTGAAATCACGCGGGCTGCTGATGAGCCTCTGAAATTTTGCGCTCCCATAAGCGCGTTTGAAGCAATATACACTAATCTATCATCGCATCTCGATAGACATCCAACGTCGTCGCCAGTTGTCCGGGCGTGAATCTATGCGACACGTTTTCAATTAAATACTTGCCGCTAAACAACACGCCGACTTCCAAGACTCTGACCGTCTGCCTGACATCCAAATTGCGAACCTCAACCGACGGCAACAGGTTGAGAGTCCCGGTGAAGTTGTGAACGCGCTGCAACTCTTTACGCGCTTTAGCCCGGCGGTCAGCGTGTGCCTTCGAGCGAATCGCCAAGTCACGCTTTATCGCTCGCCGCTTGCCGCCGCGCGGACTCTCATCTGACTTGCCTTGCAACCGCTTACCGCCACGTCCGCGCCCGCGCGTCTCAACTAAAGCGGGTCTGCCTTCCTGATTCTCCGGGGCGCGGTACCGCAACGAGTAATCACGCAGTAATCTGAAATCGCGTTTATTCACCAACTCCAAAACAGGTGTTGAACTGCGCGCCCCTTCCTTCGCAAAGAGCCGGTTGCCACGCACAAAAATCACGAACCCGCTGCGCTCGGCGCACTCTTGCGCGTATTGCCAGTCGGTCTGCCCGGTCTGAATGGTTGACTTGTGCTTGTCGAGCATCACGGGTTGGTCGGGTCCTTCAAATTCCAATTTATGCTGTGCGGCAAGTTTCTTAATAATCCCTAAATCATCCAAGCCTTTGTGATACTCGGTTTCTTCGACCTGCCGCATCAGGTAGCCCATATCGAAAAACCTATAAGTCGTTGAGTCTGTATCGCGTTCAATGCTCGCCAACAGTCCATCAAAAACAGGCTGCCCCAAATCCGCCCCATAACCTATCCACACTTTCGAGCGCAAACGCGCGACACCGCTCGCCGTCGCAAACTTGTCTTGATAAACAAACTTCGGGTCATGAAACTCAACCGTCGCTTCCGATGCTTCGCGCGCTGTCAAATCAACATTCACGCTCTTAAACAACCCTTCATTTTTCCACGAATCAAAGCGGGCGCTGCCGCCGGATGCCCCCGCGATTTCAATGATGCAGTGAGGATTGTGAATGTTCATATTTAGTCGTTAATCTAAATTTAGATACGGCTCTCACAGCGACTCAAAACCGCCGCCTTCAAGCGGTCTTTCCGGTATCAACAACACCATCCCGGCAGGGATGCGGCGCACGTCGGTGATGTTGTTCCGATCTGCTATCAAACGCCATTCGCGCCAATCATCATAGTAGCGATGCGCCAATCCCGACACTGTTTCGGAAGCGTTGAACGTGTGTTCAATCAGCGTTGAATCGTTTATCGGCTTCGCTTCGCCGTATCTTTCATAAGGTGAAATTGAGCGTGACGACATGGTTTAGAAGAACCCCAACGTATTCGAGTTTCTACCCGTCACCGTGCGCGGGCGCGTTGCGCTCGATGCGTCATATTCTTGCACTTCAATCAGCGTTAGCGAGACACGCGCCCGAAGCGGATTGCCGCCCGCGTCGAACGGTTGCAACTCCGTGATTCGCACTTCCTCTAAAATTACGCGCTCATCTCTATCCCCCCACGACACCAACAGCGCGGGCGGCGCACCCTCACGCCCCAACTCCTGCAACTCGTACAAGCGTTTAATCGTCGGTGTCAGCGATTGGTTACTCCGCGTGCCGTCAAGCCACAACTCCGGCACGTCCACGCGCTTTGGTTCGAGGTTCGCAAACGACAAATACTGCCTCGTCGCCGTGTTCGCCCGTTCCCAATTCGCGCGGCGCGATGTTTCAATTTCTGCAGGGAAAAAGTTGAAGACAAAACTCTCATTACTCTCCAAATTGATGAGCGCGAAACTGGAAACCGGCGCAGACCGCCCCGCATCGTCACCGCCGATTTGTTGTATCGGGAATTTCATACGCGCTCCATCCTTATCTGTGCCTCACGCTTAAATCGGCGCGCAAAATCTTCCGGCGCATCCGTCGGCGCGCCGTGAATGTGAATATCACCAAAGCTTACGCTTGCACCACCCCGTTCTTGGGATGCTCTCGCCAATGCTTCGGCTTGGACAGCGCGATTCATCCGTATCGTTTCAAGCATCATCGTCGAGTCCGACCTGCCGTCGCCGTTCTGCGTACCGATTAAACTTTGCGCGGGCAAACCAGCTTCGTTTCTGATGTTTCTGACATTGGTGATGTGCGACACATCATTACCCCCGACGTAGGAAGGAATTGATGAAGCGACGGTTTGTACAGGTGCGGGCGTTTGCGGCTGCCGTTGTCGAAGCACGGTTGGCTGAGTCGGTTCAAATTCGATTGCCTTCAGACGCGCCAAAGATACTCCGGCATCATTATTACTCTTACTGCCGTCGCGCAACCCGAAAGACACTTGCGCGGGGACAATCTTTTCACCGGCATGAACATTCACGAAGCCGCTTTTGACTACATCACCACCAATAGCACGCGACGGCACAGCTTGCGGCGCGGCTTGCTGCACCGGAACCGTAATTGTTTTCACTTCAATCGAGTTGATGCGCGCCGCCGCGTTGGTCGCCGCGTTTGCAAACGAAGTTGCACCGTTTGCACCAGACGTGAGCGATGGCGCGAGCGCGTTCGATGGCTGCACTAAGTTCGATAAGGCGGGCATCACCGTATCGAGCGAGAGCGACACACCTTGAAGAGAATTAGCGACGTTGTTTGATTCACTCATCATGCGCTGCATCGCTTCGGTCGAGCCTGACAACGCGACTCTATAACTTTCAGGAAACGCCGTCCTCGCCGCATCCAAGACCTTCTGACCTTGCTCCGGTGTGTACTTACGGGTTTCGACTAATGAGCGAATCGTCTGTTGGAAGTCGCGCATGATTTGCGGCATCCCCAGTTCAGGCGTGCGAGTCTTCATTTCCTGCACGGCATTTTGAGGATTAAAGCGCGATGCGCCACCGAAACGACTGTTCGAGCCGAACGGATTGAGCGGTGCAAAAGGATTGAAGTTCTGCGCTCTGCGTCCGAAGGATTGCCCTTGCAATATCTCTTTCAGTCCGCCGAGATTCAACACTTGGAGAGCGGAAGAACCCGAACCTTTTACCGTTTCTTCGGGCAGCATTCCTTTGTTTTCAGCAGCCAGCGTTCGCAGTGATTTAGTTAAAGACGCAGTGGCTTTTTCCTCACCGGCAATTGCTTTCCGCGCATTGCCGAGTTCGTGATACCAGTTAATCCCACTTTCAATCGCTTGCTCAACGCCTATCACGGCGAGCGTCACACCAATTGTTTTGGGGATCGAGCCAAGTGCGGCGCGGAACTTTCCAAGTCTGCCTGTCGCTTGTCCGATCCCTTGCACGCCCACCGTCGTCATGCCGGGCAGCGGCATCTGTCCGGCGACTGCCGCACGCGCAGAAGTCGCGTTCCTGATTGCTTGCGCGGTGTCCTTCGATGCGAGGGCGGCAGCCACGCGCCACAATCCGGTGACGGTTCGCAAACCGCCGATTGCCGCAGTCGCCATCAACACCGCGCCGCCGACGCCGATGATTGATGTACCGACGAGCGCGACCTTCGGATGTTCGGCGGCGAAGTCTTGAATTATGCCAACCAGCTTATTTGCCGAGTCTATTCTTGGTTTGAGAAAATCTATCGCCGGTGTAAATGCTCCCGCTTTCAAGTTTTCGTAGCTGCCACTCAAAGCCTCAAGCTTCGCAGCATAAGTCGCCATCTGCTGATTGATTTTCTGATTAACGGCGACGGCTTTATTTGATTCGGTCGTGATGCCACGCCACCCTTCGACACCACCCTCGACCATTGCTCCGGCAACTTTGCCGCCCTGTTCGCCATAGATATTATTCAAGATTTCAAGCCGCGTCTCTGACGAGAATTTGCGTAGCTTTTCAAGTTCTTTGAAGGCATTTTCCAAGCCTAGAAATTCGCCTTTTTGGTCAAACAAGTTAAATTTCAGACCCGTCTCTTTTTGCAGGTCATCGCGCTTATCTTTTTGCGCGATGAATTGCTGGAAAAAGGATGTCGCGCTTGTTCCGGCTTGGCTGCCTTCAAGTCCACCATAGCGTTTGAGATAAGCAAACAGCTTCGCCGTCTCGCCCGCGCCGCCGATACCCGTCATCTTCAAGGCGTTCGCTGTTGGCGCAAAGTATTTCGATGATTCGACAATCGAACTTGAATCAATATCGAACCGGTCTTTAAGCGATGAGAACAAGTTGACTTGGCTTTCAAAATCTTTCGCTTGTAGCTTGTAAATCTTGCCGAACTGCGCGAGGTCTTTCGCTTGCTCGGCAGCATTGCCAGCAGTTATCGCGCCTGACACGTTCGCCAGATACGATGCCGCTTTGCCCGCGCCGCCAAGCACCGTTTCAACTTCAAGCCCGCCCTGTTTGAGAGCGGTCAGAATTGCCGCATAATCCGACGTGCTTCCCTGTAAATCATTGCCCAATGATTTAGCTAGCGCGCCGAGACTACTTAAATCTTTCTCCTGTTGTTGCGCGCTACGATTGGCTGCGCCGCCCGTCTCTTGATATGCACTGCGAAGACTCAGCATTGCCTGCTCATAATCGGAAGCCGCATCCAACCCGCCGCGATAGAAGCGCACCGCCGCATAACCACCGGCACCCGCCGCGAGGTCAGCCCGCAAATCATCCGTCAACTTACGGTCTGCGCGCCCACCTTGATTTGCCGCCGATGTTCCCGCGCCCTTCACAAATCGCCCGCGTCCGTCCCTAACCTGCGAAGTCTTGATTGGCTTCTCGGCTTCTCTACGAAACTGCTCGTGCGTCTTCGTCGCGGCTTTCGTTTCGCCAGCTACGCGCTTCATGTCGCTGGCAAGTTTCGCCGTCCCGCGACCCGGCGACACAGGTTTGCTTAACTCTCTCTGTAAGGTCTTCGTCGCCTGAGTCGTGTCTTTTTCGGTTTTGGAAACAGCGCGCAGCGTAGCTATGCCTTGCTTCAAACCGCGTGTCATGCGGTCTTGCAAAGTCAGCAACAAGCTAAGTTGGTACGTTGCGCCCTGTGCCATTTTATCTTCGTTTCAATCCTAACGCCGCCAACAACAACTGCTCTCGCTCGCCGAACACTTCCTTGATGCGCGTGACATAAGCTTGTCTATCACGACTCGGCAAACTCAAAATATATTCTTCCGTCCACCCGAAATGCGCCGCGATGACCGTCACGTCATCAACTATTCGCGTTCGCAACTCGTTTCGTCTTTGTGCGAAAAGAGTTCATCCACGCTTGAGCCCCCTCGTTCATCGCTTCGAGGTCGAACCAGTCGGCGCGGAGCATCGTTTCCATCTCGACGCCATTATTGACTGCGCTGCCTTCCGATTGCGATAGCTTCACAATCTGGGCTTCGAGCATCAGTAACCCACGATGCCACGAGCCTGTTTGCGACTTATCTATTCGCACCTCATCCGCGCCCGTCGGCAAGTTGCCGAACTCCACCACATCGAAAACTTCTCCGCCCACTTCCAAACCGAACGCAAGACGAAACGCGGACTCCGACAAGGCTTCCGTACTGCGTCCTTCAAGCGTCGTCTGTAAAAACTCGGCGTGAGTTTCTGCCAGTGCGTCGCGGTCTGCACGATTGAGCGCGAGCAACGTCGTCAACGGCACGCTCATTCCACGTTTCATCAAACTGCCGAACTCGACGATGCTCGTGCGTTGAAACAAGAGTTGAAATTGCGTGTTGACTTCCGATTGCCGATCACTCGTGAGTCGCACGAGGTCTTCGCCCGTCGGACGCTTACCAAAGACGACGCGCTTATGAAGCGCGCCGTCTTTGCTTTGATAACCGAATGGCAATTCGATTGTGAGTTGTTCTTGCTCTGTCATATAAGATTCACCTGATACGGTTTAACCATCACCGTCACCATCGCGCCGCCCGTACCTTCTGCGGTGCGGTCATCGCCTTTAATCGAACGCGGCACGCAGTCAATCAACTCCCACGTTTCAACCGGTGTCGCGCCGGTTTCATCGAACACGACGACTCGACCACTGCGCGGCGAGGCATCAATGCCCGCGTCATAATCGCGTTGCCACTGCCACAACTGGCGAATTGCCGTGTCGTGGATGCCGCTTGCAAGCGTGAAAGAGAACTCGTCGGCATCCGTGTTGCCGCGCACCTGTTCTTGGCGAGTGGAATTGCCGAGTGGAATGCGGACGGGCGTATGCTCCTCGCCGAGTCCTGAAATCTTCGACGCGCGCATGTTCTCTATGCCGTCGAACTCAACCGCGTAACGACCTTCCGCCGTACCGCGTGCGCGGTTTGAACCGACACCCGCGCCCGTCGTCAGACCCGTCAAAAATCTAATCGGTAAAGACATTTACTTTCTCCTTATCTGGCTGCCGGGTTAGCCGCGCCGGTAAATGAAACGGTGAGCGGACGGTTATCGAGCGTGACGTTAACGCGCTCTGCCGTCGGCGAGATTTTCACTTCGACAGATACATTCAGTTCCTGCGCGTCGAGCGTGTCCGGCGTGTTATTGCTGCGGTCGCAGACGACGCTGAAAGCTTCCTCTTCGCTCGCGCCGAACAAGCCGCCGTCGCGGTAAATTTGGCGGCACACGGATTTGCAGACGCTCGCCGCTTCTCGGAACAACCGCCCGCCGCCGTCAATCGTCTGGAACGGCAGACCTTGTAACGACTGCTTTAAGTTGTAATAGAGATAATTTAACGTGCGCGCCTCGTGAATCATTTGCACGCGCCCGTCGGGAGTAATCACCCTCGCACCATAGATGCGAGTTCCTTGATTGCGAATTTGCAAATTACAGTTGACTTGATTTTCGGTGAGATAACCCAATACGCCTTCGGTAATAATCGTCTGTTCGTTTTCGCCGCGTGCGACGTTCAGCACACCGGGAACGAGCAGATTAGCCGGTGCTTTGTGAACGCCTTGCTCGCGCTCAACCTTCGCGCACGCGCCAGCGATGAAACCGGAAGCATGATAGAAACGCTTGAGTCCCGAACCCGCGAAGTCCAGAGCTTCAAATTCGGGGAACGGAAGACACGCATAAGACGAGCCGAGCAGTCGTCGCGCCGTAATCGCCTCTTCCACCTCCGTGCCGAACGGCAAATCTAAAATCGCCAGACGGTGAAAGGCTTCCGCGTGGGCAATCAACGCGACATGCGCGGCTTGAGTTGTCACACCGGGCAACGCCACCTGACCGCCGCCGAACTCTTCACTGTTAAAACACTGCAAGCCTGTCCGTTCCGCGCCCTCCGAGCCGATGAAATTGGCGGCGGTCAGATTCGAGAACGGTGCGCTGCCGCCCGTCAGTGCCAGTTCATGCGAACCGGGCAGGTTGTTCGTACCGGCAGCAGTCGAGTTACCAATACGCATGGTGACAAGCTTCGAGTCTTGGGTGACGCGAGCGATTGATGCGACATCGAGCTTTAAGTTGGGAAAGCGTTCGCGGATGCCGAGTTTTGCGCTCGAAACGGTCAGGGTAAAAGTATCCGCCGCGATGCCCGGCTCGGTTTTCGCAACTATTCCAACGACGCTTGCCGACGATGGCGACTTCGCATCGAGGTAAAAAGAGAACTGACCTGTTGGCGTGCGGTCGGGAATCGCGCGCGTCTGCAATGTCGAACCGATGCCGATGACGCGCACAACCGTCGCGCGGTCGCCGCCGAACAAATTGAAATATGCATAGAGCGCGTCAGCCAGATGCGAGTTGGCGTCAAAGCCGCCGAACTTCGTCGCAAAGTCCTGAAAACTCGTCACCGTCGTCGGACGGTTGATAGGTCCCCATGCTGTGTATCCGACGGCGAGAAACTGCGTCGCGGTCTGACGTTGCGCCGGACGCGCGAACGCGCCGGTGTTGACGGCGACGTGTGTGCCGGGTGCTGATGAAGTCATTAAGCTTTACCGCCTTTCGTTTTGCCGTTGCCGTCATCGGTTTTCGGTGGTTCAAGTGTCGCTGGTTCTTCAACGCGCGTGACACCGATTTTTCCAGTGTCAACCAATCGCTTCCTGTCACCACGACTTATTGTTACGCCGTCTTTTGTGCTGCCGTCCGTGCCTGCCGCTGCGAGGACCGTGCCGTCTTCGAGCATCACGGATTGCAAGGTGTTATTCGTTACCGTTTGCATTCGTTTCTCCTTCCGTTTCTCCTTCACCTCTCGTTAATAAAAATGCCCGGACTGTCATCAGCCCGCGCGCCCAAAGTTTTCTCTGCAACATCCAACTCGATATTGATGCGGTCAATCGTTATCAACTCAACGTCCGGCACTACGTCGTACTTAAAGGACGTGTCGAAGTGAACCGCATACGCCGTCATGTCCGGCAGCCGCGCAATCATCTCAACGCCCGCCGGACGAAACGTATCGAGATTGAGCAACACGCCCCCGCCATCACCGACTTGTGCGATGAATCTTTTGCCCAGCAGCAACCGACGGGCGTCGTCAATCATCCGGTACACGCCGCCCTGCTTGCCCTGCGTCCCGCGCCGTCTCGTCGCTTCACCGCGCGCATCGTTATCGCAACACACCACAGTCAAGCCGTAATCATGAAGGAAGGTCTGCGGCTCATCCGGCAACGAATTACAAGCCGGGTCGAGACGGTCTTTGCCGCTCCCATACGAGACGAGCATCAGAGGGAATGACGGCAGTAACTCACCGAGCGCGTCCTGTAATTCTTCTCTGTCCAACTCGCCGCCGTAGCTCTGAATCGTCCTGACATAACCCGCTGCCGCCGTTCCTTGCAGCAGTCCCGAGCGCAAGCGTTCAATCGCCGCATCTTCAATGCCGCCGATGAAAAACTCGAAACCGAGATGTTGGGTGTCGCTCATAGCGTTTCAAGAGCCGAACAAATGCCGGTTAAACACCGCTCCGATTTGGCTGTAGTCTTCCGTCTGAAACATCAAGAACGGACGCGCCGGAGTCGGCGTATGTCCGCGTTGCCACCGCACAGGTTTGATTTTCCCTCGCCGCGCTCCGCGCTTGTATCGCGGGCGTTTCGTGTTTTTTTTACCCGGATAACCGAACTGCAACCGTCTTGCTTGCACCTTGTTCGTGCCGATTTCAACGCTGCTCCCTGTCGCTTCCGCGCTAAAAGAGTTTTTCAAATCGGCATTATTAACAAGTATCTGCGCCGAACCGTTTCCTTTGCCTTTGCGTCTGGCGGCGAGTGTCGCGGGTGCTAAGGCTTGCCAGCGTGCGGGGCGTCCCTGCGCCCGAAAATTCTTTTCAATCGAGCCGCGCATGTACACGCCGGAGGCTTTGAAGGCGGGCGTTAGGTTTTGCCCTTGCGTTTCAAGCGACTGTAAGTGATTGACTAACCCTTCCAATGAGCCAAACTGCGCCATCTTAAGTAACCAATGCCTCTCCGCGCCGCAGCGTGCGGCGATGCTTGTTCCCAAATATTGCTTCAAGCCGAAACGCAAATTGATTCGTCGTCAGCGCACGAGTCTGTTCGCTCGTCAATTCGCACCGCACGCGCCACACGTCTGCTTCAAGTGCGAAGACCTGCGCCGCGAACACAACCTCTGCATTGTGACTTTTCAGCGTCAGCGTCAGCGTCGCGCCCGTCAAATCTGTGTTTTTGACATCGAACTCGACCGCGTTCCCTTCGCTCGCAAAATAATCATCGCCGCGCACGAGATGAATTTCGCCGCCGTCAGGCGCGACAGGCGACACAACCGCCACGCGCCCACCGCCGAAACCCTCTACTCGCCGCTTAACCGCTTCGAGCATTGTCCGCACTGCGTTTATGCCGCCAAGAACGCTGTTAAGCGATGAATTTGTATCCATCTCCTGACGGACCTGAGCAGATGTAATGACTGGCAGATTGATTTCCTCGCTGGCGGATACCGGAATGGCATCACCTGTGTCCCACTTGATTATCCCGACAAAGTTATCAGGAATGGTTACCAATCCTCCGTATTCGCCGGTGGTTAGTTCCACGATGCCGCTCTCTACTCGCTCACCCTCGCCATCAATGCCGCCCTCGCACAGTTGATAGCCGACAGTTGATAACCCACCGCGCGACGAACCGAACCTGACAGTCTTAAATAGTTGGTAGCTCATCAATCTCTTATCGCACTCGTACTATGCTGAAATCGACACCCAATAAGTCGGTTGTCGTATGAGGCAGGTCATCCTGTGTTTTGGTATCGATGTACAGAAAAGTTCCGACCGGAGAAGGAAGTTCGACGGTGACGAGCTGACTGGGAGGGAGGACTATCGTTTGGGTGTTAAGCGTAACTTCATTAGATTGAAAGCCTAGCATTGAGGCTATCGTCGCGCTCATGGCTCTTGTGGAAAAATTGTACAAATACAGATTAAACTTTTCGCCTCGCGTCTGGGACATATCTACCGAGTAAATTTCCGCCTCGGACGTGTCGGGTTCAATGTATATAGTGTCATTTACAACGCTGGTATTTTCACCCGCAAGATATAGAGGCACTGAAGACTGCACCGCAACTCTCACCGTCTTATTTTCCAGATAATCGCTAATGCCTCGTAAGAATGCGATTATCGTCCCGGACGAACCAACTACACCATTGAACTTTGGCTGGTCAGTGGGTTTCCCAAGTACCGCAGTGACGGCAGTGGCAGAGGCGTCTAAGCCTGTTGCAACATGCACTTTTTCGTAAGTCGCAGGAACTATCGCAATATCAGCACCACCCGCAAAAGGGACAAGTCGAAATCTGGGGCTTAGTCTGAAAGGTACAAAAGTTGGATAATAATAATTAGCGTATAGGTCTATCTTATTACCTGCCGCACCTTGTATTTTAGCTGTGAGCAAAATCAGGTTCGGATTAGTCGGGGAAATTACGGCTGTAGCTAATGTCTCTCCCCACAGTCCTTGATTCGGAGCATTGATGCGGTCAACCAAAGCCTGTGCTGTTGCTGCTACCGTCCCACCTAATGCGAGATACTGATTGCCTTCATGCGGCAAGGAGTTGAAATTTTGAAACTGTATGTATCGACTACCAACCCACACGAAATCGCGCGCTTCGCCAGCAACTTGGTCTCTGTGCGGCTGTGCGAGTAACTCCAACTCGGCGGTAGCTGCGGCAGCAGGAAGCGTGATTTCGGGAGAGAGCAGCTGATTAAAGACGTGCGCGTTGACACGTTGGGTCGTTGCATCAATCGCGCTTCGAGCCAGCGTGACTAACCCCCGCGCGAAACCTATGAGCGTACCCGGAGTGTTCGTCGTCAATGCGGCATCGGTTGTCGAGCCGAGAGCGACATTAGCTCCGTCACGGATTTTCACTTCATCATTATCTGCAACTGCTGTCATTGTTTTATCGAATCCCGCGTTAAACTCGCATCAAAAACCTCTCAACTTCGCATCGGAGAAAGTCTCCCGATTGCGTCCACGCAGCACTGCTTCGCTCTCGTCGCGCCGTAACACCTTGTCCGGGCTGACCACCGTACTTTCCGCCGTCGCCGGAATGTCCAGCCCCGCTTTGCCCGCCTGCACGTCCTTTAATAAATTCAGGTTCGGCGTGTAGTAAGTCTTTTGCAGACGCGCAATCGTCTCCTCACTTGTCGCGCGTCTGGATTCGAGTTCATAGCGCGCCAACTGCTTGCAAATTTTCTTAACCAACTGCGTCGCCGGAACAGGCAATGCATACCTCGTGCGCGCATAGGCGTTAAAGGTTGACTCCGCCGACTCAATTGCCGCCGTGACGATTCCTTCATCAATCACGCCCGTCCGCTCGTCGTCTGTTAGTTGAAGGAGACGACTTTCGCCAATCTCCTTCACCATCTCGTCAATCGTGATGTAACTCACCATTACTTCACCTCGCGCACCACGCCGCGCCCGTAGTCTGTATCGGCAATGGCGACGTATTGTGCGTCGTCGGTTACGTCGCCCCGTTTGAGCAGCTTCGGACCCAAGTTGTCAACGAGGATTTCCACACGCCGCTTCTGTGGTGCTTTCGCCTTCGCTTCCGCATCAGCCTTTGCTTTAGCTTCGGCGTCAGCTTTCGCCTTCGCTTCCGCGTCTTGATTGCTGTTAGCCATTAGTTTCACCTGTCCCTTCTCGCTATGTCCGCGCCGTGAAGACGTGCATGTTGATGACCGAACGCCCGTAGCGCGCCAGAGGTCCGCCGTAGAAACCGGCGACGATTTCGAGCTTTGGATTCGCCATCGCTCCCAACGTCTCGATGCTCACCCGTCCCATGTTGGGCTGCCCGTTGACGGTGACGAAGCAGAAAAAACCCGACGCGGGCAATCCGGCGGCAACGCGATGCAGACTCGGAGTCATCGCTATCGCTCCGAACCGTTGCGCGCCCGGACGCTTGCCGATGACGCGCACTTCGCCGTCAGCGATAAACGTCTGAAAATTCCCCGCCTCGTCAATGTATCCCGTGTCGTTGACTTTGATTTGCGGGCAGCCGCGCGCCGCCAAAATCCGGTTCGCTTCCTCGATTGAGAACGTCGTCGAACGCTGGTCATTCGCGCGGAATCCGGCGATGTCATTGGCGTTCGTGTTCGAGAGCAGCACATTCGCCGTCATCTGGTTCATGTAAGCCCATGCCCCCGTCGCCGTCGCTCCCGTTCCACGATACAAAATCAAAAGCGCGAGGAAATCCGCGAGTGGCATTGATGTGCCTGTCGCCGTCCACGGCACAAGCGGGTAGTAATGCTGCACCGGAAAACTTTCGTCCACGCGCACGCCGTCTTCATTCAAATGCACCTCGCCGCCGAGTGCCAGCCAGCGCAGCTGTTCGGCGCGAATATATGCGCGGTCTTCGAGCGCGCGTTTGCGACGCATCACCATCTCGTCAATGTTGATGACTCCGTTGAGCGTGCCGTACTGCCGCGCCATCAGCATGTCCGATTCCTTAATTAGCTCTTGTTCTTTGAAGAATATCGGTTCGTAAGAGCGCACACGCGAACCGGGTCGCCCGACGGTGCGCGGGTCGCTGTCCATGTTGTGTAAGTGCGTCATACCGCGCTCCGCATCCAGATCGTCCCACATCACGCGCTGTGTCAACTGCGGCTCGAACGGCATGATTTCTTCGCCCATGAACTTTTCGCGCTCGACGCTGTATTCCTGTACCAACATGTTTAGTTCATCGTTGGTCGGAAATGTATAAGTAATTCCTGTCACTGGTTTCTCTCCTTACTAAAGTTTGAAAATGCCGCCAGCGACAGACGCGCCGCCGAGTTCTTGTTTCGCCGAAGCGTCCAAACCGCGCAGGCGCGATTCATCGAAGATGCCCGCGATATAGACATCAATCGTCGTCTCAACCGTCCCGTTCGTGGTTTTGCCCGCGAGTCCTTTTGCCGTGTGCGCTCCGCCCGCCGCGATGATTGCCTGACCTGCGGGGACGGCGACGCTGGCATTGGCGGTCAAAACAATCGTGACCGCCGTGACCGCTAACACCGTCCCGATTACCGTGCCGTCGAGTTTGCGAATCTCGTCGCCCGCGACGAAGATGTTGCCGTCTTCGACTGCACCGATATTCGAGTTTGTCGCAAAGCCCGCGCCCGTCGTGACGGTGCGCGTCCGGCGTCTGGCAAAATTGGTGGAAGTGATGCCGATAACATCGCCGCGTTTAACGATGTGTGCGGCGGCGACCGTTGCCGGAACACTGACCGCGAGTTCGGGTTTGGTAGCTTCGAGCGGCTCGTATCGCTCGTAATTTTCAATCGTTCGTGTCGGCATTATTTGCCACCTCCGGTTTTCGCTGACAATCCGTCTTTGGCGCGCAACTCTGCCATCCGTGTCGGATTCGTTATTACCGCATCGTTGCCCGTCGCTGTCAGCGCGCCGAATTGCTCGCCGAAGCTGATGACCGGCGCAAGCGCGGTTAAGAAGTTTTTGAACCATGCGAACTGAGTTGTTTCGGTTTTCGTTTCAACCTTCGCGCCGTCAGCGTTTTCGCTGAAACTAACAACGGTCACTTTTGTGTCATCGCTTGCCAGCGATTCCATAAAGTCAACGATGCCGAGATTGCGAAGCGCAGGCGGCAACTTGTCGTTACCTAACCCATCGCAGAATTGAATAATCGCCGCGCGGGTTTGCGCCCCCGAAGAAGCGTTGACTGCTTCACGCAGTTGTTTGTTTTCGTTTTGAACCGTCGTCAGCTTCTCTGAAAAGTCGGAAGTGATTTCGGTTTTAGTTTTGGTAATCGCTTCATTGACGATGCGCTGCACATCGGATTCCGAAAAGTTCGCGTGGTGCGTCTCCGCTTTATTGCCGCCAAAGGCTGCCGCAAACTTTGTCGTGATCGAATTGGTGACGCGCTCGACGAGCGATGTTTCTTGTTCGCCTGTCAGTGTCATACTGCTGTCTCCTTCGTTGAAATCGAAAGTGAGTGCGTCACCTTCGCTGAATTGAATATCGCGCAGCCCCTTGACTGCCGGTGGCTGCGCTCCGAGAAAACCGACGTGGCGCAGGGCGGGCAAATTCCCGCCTGCGCCCAAATAAAACGCCGCAGAACGTTTCTTGAACTTTCCGCTTCGCACCAACTCCGCAAAATCTTCGTCCACGTCCTTGAACCGCGCCTCTAACAAATCGCCGGAACGACGTAGCTCCGAAACCCAACCGAACGCCGGAGCGTTTTCCGCCGGGTGTCCGGCGACGAGCGGCGGTTCATGCTCACTCGCGTTGAAATTGGCAATCACGGAATCTAAAAACTCCGGCTCAATCGCGCGTGTGACACCCGCGCTATCAACAGGCTTACCGGCGCGGAAAATCTCGATCCATTGGTTGTTAAAGTTAGCCATAAACGAAAAGCAGCCAGTTGACCTTTGTGGTCAACTGGCTGCTTGAGCCTTTTGAGTTGAATCCCGCGCGGGCGGGCGGTTCATCAATCTTGTGTTCGGTTTAACGAGTCGGCAAAAACTTAAATTCCGGCATCTTGCACGCGAGCCAGTTCCGGCATGATCTGCATTTCCACTTAATCACGACATTCGCATCGCGGGTCACTTCCATTTGCGGTCGTCGGCAATACTTGCAGATAATCATCGTCATCTCGAAACCTTGAACGTCGGCTGCCGTTGGTTGAGTGGTTTGCGAAATGTTACTCATCTAAAGTCCTAATCGAGAATTAAGGAGAGCTACTGCTTAGAACGTCTTTCAATTGCCCGTTTAACGCTTACAGAATCGCTCGGAAAGAGGAATTGATAGTTGGGGGGCATCCCCAAGGATTTAAGGGTGGTTCAAGCGGCTTTTGCTTGCTTCAACTCGAATCGTATGCCGCCGTCACCACGAACAGGGGAGCGATGGTCATTCGCCCCCGTCCATATCTCTGTCGGAATCCCCGACGGGAAGGCGGAACAGAGATGCTTTAGCGGCGCGCTCACATCGAAATGAACACAGCGCGAACAGACCGGACTTGCGCCGGATTGCGAATCATCAATTTTGAAAGTCTTGCTCATCTCTCTTCGCGTTTGTATTTAAGTTTGTATTGCTGTGCCGTCAATCGCCAAGCTTCATGCGTCGCTTCCATATCGAGTTCAAGATACGATATTTCGTCGCGTAAGTAACTCATTTCCAACCGTGCATAAACTTTAGCATAGTTGATTTCAAAAGCCAGCGCGATTTCTTCGCCGAGTGCTTTATTCCATCCGCCGATGGGTGGACGCATCGAGTGACGATAAGCAAACGACACGCTTCGCAGTTCGGCAATCTCTATTTCGGCTGCTACCTGCACATCATCAATCGAAAACGATTTGCCTTTCCAACCCGGATCGTCCTGACTGACTTCCGTGTTGGTGCGATGGTTGTGCGTCATCACCGAACCTTTCAGCAGCTTTTCCTCGTAGTCGGTCGTCCCAAACTCGACTTGATCCGGCTCACCGATTTTCCGGTACAGCAATTTGCCGTCGTGGTCGAAGAATGAAAGCGTCTCGCGCTGGTCGAATCGGATTTTAGCTTCGTGGTCAAGCACGGCTTGTGGCGTCGGCAGCTTACGCGCTGCGGCTTCCGTCGCTCGAATCGTCAAGACTTCTTGTAGGTCGCCGCGTTTAGGAACACCCGGAAACTTTTCCACCTGTAAATCAATCACAGTCGTGCCGATTTCCGCTTTCGCCGGTTTGCCGTCGGCGTCATAGGTTATTTCCGCTTGCCCACTTGGGTTTTCATAATTGTAATCGTCCGGCATCGTCGCCGATGCGAACACGGTACAACGACAATTAAAACCTCTTGGGGGAAAGTTCTCATCCCAGAAAGGATGATCGGCGGGAAGTGTTACGCCGTCGAGCGCGGCGTGATGCGGTCGCGTCCGGTCGTCAAGCACTGCGCTGTATGTCCAGAAGGGAAGCAACGTCGCCGACTCTGACAATGCTTTGCGCTTACCGACGCCGTATGCGGTTTGCATGTTCGTCCGGTACACGGTTTCCAAGTGGAAGTCGCCGAGTTGTTTGTGACCTGCGCCAGCGAGAATTTCCTTAAATCGTTTGACGGTTTGCTGTTGAGTTTTACCGTCGGAGAGCGCGGTCGCAATTTCAGATTTGAAAGATTCGATTGTGTCCAACTTATTGATGCCGCTAACAGTGAACGCGGCGCGGCGGGATTCGGCATCTTTTCTGTCGAAATCTCTGCGTGTCATTACCTTCTTATCACGAAAGAATTCTATCGCTTCTTTCGGTGGCAACTCGAAGCCAGTCGAGAACTCCGCGAACTCCGCGACTTTCGCCGACTGCTGTTGATACAGAGCAAGTAGGTATGCTGCTAATAATCCGTCGGCGAGTAATTCTGAAAGCTGATTGAAAGCTGTTTCAAAACGCGCGTAAAACCTATCTTGTGTCGCGTCGCGTATCTCATCGAGCGATTCCAGACGCTCAATAAAGTCACGCATCAATCCATCGTAGATGGGCGCAACCTGCGAAAGCGTTCCATCTTCGAGTTCAACTTGTTCTCTAACTTGCCGCTCCGTATCTTTTTTTTTTGACTCCGCGAAACTCGCAGAGTCAACGCCGGAGGCAGGCAGCGACAAATCTTTGCTGGACTCGGAAGGCGGCGGCAGAATGTCTTCATCTTCAGCCGCCACCTCCGGCAGTTGGAAGGTGTTATAGATATAGGATTTTTTGACGGGAAGTCCCATTTCCCAAAGGCGGGCGAGCCACACGCTCGTGGCTGAAAGGTCTTGTTGGGGATTGTATTTAATCGTCCACACGGGCGGACGCTTGACCGCACCGAAGTTGAGCATCACGAGCGGAAACACCAATCGCGTATTAACCGCCATCATCAAAGATTTCGCATCGGCTTCAATCTTTTCGCCGCGCACCTCGTTATGAACTTCACCGAGCGCGCGACTGCCGCCGCCTTCGCTGCCGCGACTCGTCAGCGTTTGACCAAGAATTACACGCGCGATTTCCGCGTCGCAGAAATCACTGACGAACGCTTTGTGCGCGTCGCCGATGTTCCTAACATGCTCTAAAACCTCAAGCTGAAACTTGCTCGGCAGTGCGACCGCCGATTCTTCGTTGACCGCGAGGGCGGCATCGAGCGCGCGGCTTTGCTCCGATTCGCTCGCGCCGTCGTGGTAACGGGCGACAACCGAACCCGAACCCTTTTCCAAATACCTAAGCCATTGTTTCGCCGCCGCTCGCTTGAACCAACTTGCCCAAAACACTTCACGCAGCAGCGGCGAACCCCAACGGTTCGAGTAACGCGGTCGGTACGAGTGGACAAAAAACTTTGCTTCCGGCAACGCTTGATTGCTGGCTAACCCGACTCCGCCGATACCGTCACGCAGTTTCAACGCCCCGGTCTGCGGATAGAGAAACGTGCTTGCCGAATAGCTTGCCGCTCCTGTGTCACCAAACGAAAACAGATGTTGCGGCTTGAATCTGACATCACGGATAAAGATGGAATCGCCGCCGTCAGCCCAGATGATTTCACCAACCGAAACCCCTTTGCCGACCGCATCCAGTGCTTCGAGCAGGAAATTATCGAACCCGAAATATCCGCCCGCCGATTGGACACCCGAATCAAAAAAGCTGTTCAGCATTTCGTCAACGAAGTTTGCCACCCGCGCGTCTGCTTGCATGTTTGAAGCGGGCAGCACCGACCTCGCTTTCGCCAGCACCCCGTCTTTCCGTGTCGCCAGCGCGCTCGCAATCGCGGCATCCTTCAGTTCCATATCTTCGTATGCCGCCATCGAAAGCCACGGGTTCCAGCGTAACTGCTCCCAGATTGATGACGGGTCGTCTGACGCGAAGTTCGGGATGTTGTAGGCATAATTGAAATAACCGCCCATCGTATCCGACGGCATTACTTCACGCAGAATATTCGGGTCTTGTTTCAGTTCCGGTACTGCCATTTGGTCAATAACCTTTCAGCCGCGCGCTGCCGAGTTTCTGCCCCGACGATTTGAAGTCAACTATGCCAACCATGCTCGATAAGATAACGAACCAGCAAAACGCATTAACCATCACGATGTCGTCGTGATAACCGCTCTTGGCTCCCATCTTGTCGCCGGTCTGGACGAAGACCCGCGCTTCCTCGCACAACTCCTGCGCGCACGCCTTAAAATCGCCTTCGCGCCACGCCTTTTCAAACAAGCCGATAATCAAACGCTTAACGCGCTCGGTCATCGCCAACCCCGGACGTGCGCGTTTCATCGCTTCGCGCATCGAGATTTTCCCGTCATCTACATCGCGTTGTGTCTGCACATCAAGGTGCTTATACAAACGATGCCCGTAGCTCAATCGCTCGCATTCGAGAATCGCCGCTTCGCCCATATTCGACTCGATAACGATTTCGGCGGCGTTGTACAAATCAGATAACCGGCAAACCTCCGCACCTTGCGCGTCCTGCTTCATGTAACCAGCCCAGTGGTAGGCTTGCTCACCAGTCGTGCGGTCAATCACAGTAATCGCCGCCGGGTCAGCACCTTCGATGCCCATGCTTGGGTCGAGCGCGACGACATACGAATGACCGGGTTGCGCCCCGCGCGGCTCGCAAGCAACGACGGTGTATGTCTGGTCGAAGACTGTGCCGCCCGTCTGCGCGAACGGGTCTATATCGTTCTCAGGGTATTCAACGCGAAACTTCTTCGCGCCCTTCTTCGCTATTTCCTGACGCCGCCACGCGAGACATTCAGCAACTTCATCACAAAACCAATCCGCGCTTTCCTCAACATAGCCTTTGCGTTTCAGGTGTGTGAGAACGGCGAGCGCGCAATCTCTTTCCGATTGCAAAGCGATGGTTTCCTTTTGGCGTTCTTCAGCAGAGTAGTCTGTGACCCGTAAGAACTCGCGCCCTTCTATGTCCGACGTATCGAAGTCAGAGACTTCTGCCTCTTTCACCAAGTACCATTCGCCAGAGCGATTGAAAAATTGCGCCCCGCGCAGGCGATAGTTACGATTCCACCACCATTCAAAAAAGTGTGATCGCACGCCCCCTTGCTTCAATTTGCCTTGCGTGTACTTCCGATGAAACCAATCGCCGACACCTTTAGCAGTTGACTCGCCCGTGATTTTGCCGCCCTTCGTCGCATCGCAAAGCGCGGTCGCCGCCGTCTCCGCATCGCCTTTCCAGAAGGGAATCTCTGTCAGGTGCAAGCGCGTAATCGTATCGCCGCGTCCCTTTTCTTCTTGACCCGGCACGACCGCCGACACAGTGATGCGCGAACCCGTTACATTTTTCTCCGGGTCGTCAAACTCAAGTTCGAGCTTCGCGCTGTATTTTGCTACGGGGCGAATCTCATCGCGCAGGTTGCCGTACATTTCCTTGACCGCTTTGAATAGCGCACGCAGCGTGTCTGGGTCTTGCGCCACGAGCCGGACGTGGTGACCGCTCTCCATCACCGCGTCCGTTAGGTAATCCGCCGTATAGTAAGTCGAGATGCCGAGCCGACGACATTTCAAAGTAAAATCTTCGAGGCTAAAATCTTCGCTTGATTCCAGACTCGCTTCGAGTAATTCAACTTGCGCGTCGTTGAGATGGAAGTCTTTCAGTTTGTTGCGGTCGAATGCATCACGGATTTTAATTTCCCGTTCCATGAAAATTCGTTTGCGCGCCGGATAATCAACACGATACCAATCCAGTGTGTACTGCTCCGGTTCAATCTCGACGCCCGCATCGCGCGCCTGTGCATCCGCCCGCGCCAGCAGGTCGTCAACACTCGTGCGTTTGGGTTGGTTTTTAATTGACGGGCGACGGCTCATATTTAGCTTTCACGAACTCGTCAAACTGCTTTGCATGACGGCGAATGAACTTGAGTCCGTCCGCGTCCGTGCCGACTGACTCAAGCAAGTCGTTCATAAACTCACCCGCGAGTGCCACGCGGTCGAAACTCACACCGTTAAACTTTTCACGCTCGAACTCAAACTGTTTGTGTTTCAACTCAAGTTCACGTTCCTTGAGTCTGCGCTTTTCCTCTTCCTGTCGAATCTTTAACAACTTCAACGGGTCGCGCGTAATCACGTCGCGCGTCGCGGTAAGCAGCCGGTCTTCGATGTTTCCGAAAATGGTTTGAAGCTTGTCGGCATCCGTCTCGCCAATGTTTTCTAAAAACTGTTTTGCCTGAAAGCGGGTGAGTTGGTAGCGTTCGGCAAGTTCGTTTCCGGCTGATGTGCGCCAGCGATTGAGTGATGACTTGGCAAGCGGTTGTTCAAACGTTTGCTCAAAACGCAAAGATATTTCGCGGTCGGTGGCACCCGCGATGATAGTTTGGATAACGAACTCGAACTGTTCTTCAGAGAGTTTCTCGATGACGTGGCGACGACCCATAAACTATTCCACCCGCGCAATGCCCTCGACCTGCTTCGCGCCTTCGTGGAAGTTGATCCCGGCAGGCGTCAACTTGGCGCGCAGACGGTCGCCAATCTCCGCGTCCCTGTCGGCATCTGCGTAGCGTTCGATCCAATCTATCGCGCCGTCGGCATTGCCGCTGCCCGTCGTGTTGACTGTCAGCAGTCCGGCGTCACGCAAGAACGATAGTTCTTCAGCGAGTTTGTGTTGCGAGGTCGGATAGTTGCGCGAGTCCAGCAAGCGCATCAGCTGCGATAGTTCGAGCGGGCGCGGTCGGGCGGTGAAAATCAGGTAAATGATGTAGCCGCGCAAACGCTCGGTTCTATTTTGCCGGTGTTCTTTGTGTAGCATTTTCTAACCTTTGTACACGCTCATTAAGCGTTTTAATATCTTCAAGCGTTTTAATATCTTCACAACGGTCTTCTTGCTGTTGAACTCGATTGCTCAACATATCCACCGTTCCGGTCAACTTATCGGTCGAGTCGGCATTGACACGTTGCAAAATCTGCACGGTTTCCGTTGCCCGTCGCTGCTCGACCGCAATTTCTTTCAGCGACCCGGCGAGTTGTGAAAGTGCTGACGCTTGCTCACTTTTGCTTTGACTCTCCAGCCCGCGCACGTCGAGTTCTTTCAATTTAATTTCTTTATAAGTCGGCGCGACGCGAATCAAAAACAGCAGCAAAAGCGTCGTCAGTACGACCGTCGGACCGTACTGAGCGATTTGCGCCCACGGCATCAGTTCCTGCAATAGAAGTGATAAAAACATAAGTCTTATTAGTTGGGCGGCAAATGCGCTTCGACCGTCGCGCGAAGGTCATCGAACGCTCGCCGCTCGCTCTCAATCGCCCGGAGTATCTTGCCCTGCACGTCACGAGACGCAATCAGTGCCAACCCGAACACGACTCCCTTTAATCCGTCGCCCACATAACCGTGCGAGAAGGCGACTATGCCAAGCACCAGCGAGAGCGCGGCGACCGCATAGGTCTTCCAGCCCTCAATGTCACGGGGCTTAATCCCTCCGACTCTTTCGCGGATTTTCACCTTCTCTGTCGTTTCGATTTCTGTTGTTTCGATGTGCATAGACTTTCGATTCGTTTTACCAACGTCGAGGGATTGACTGCCTTCATGAAGTGGTCATCGAATCCGGCGGCGAGCGCGCGTTGGCGGTCGTCATAGCACGCAAAACCTGTGACGGCGACGGCGACGGCGCGGCGGCAACCGGGCATTTGACGTAAGCGGCGCATCAGTTCGTAACCGTTCATCTTCGGTAATCCGATGTCGCTCACTATCACATCGAAATGCGCGCTCTCTGCCGCCGCCAGAGCGGAGTCGGCAGAGAGCGCGATTGTCGTGTGCCATCCCGCGTGCTCCAGAATTACCGCCAGCATCGTGGCGATGTCTTCATAATCTTCAACAACGAGGGCGGTTCCCATAGCTCACTGCCGTGATGCGACCCATGTTTGAATTGCCGGAACGCCGAGTTTGACGCCGACTTGCACAAAAGGATTCTCGAAAAACTGCGAGACGCGCCCGCGCCCGTGCAGCCGCTCGGACTGGAAGCGCAACGCCTGTTCTCCGTCGTACATCGCTGAAAACCTGCCCGCCCGTTCACGTTCAAGCGCGGCTTGAGTAGCGGCTAATTGAGCGTCTTTTTGCGATGTATTGAATAGTGTTTGAAGTTGCGCGTTTTGCGCTTCGAGATTCGTTTTTACTTCGCGCAAAGATGCGAGTTCGGCTTTGTCGCTGGCGATGCTGCGCGCATGTTCGGCGGTAATCGTGCGCTGCTCGATACCGTTCACACGCACGATAAATTCACCCGACGGCAGAGCTTCGACCACATTGATTTCCACTTTGGATGGGGAAGCGGTTTGCGCGCTGGCGATGACGGGTGGGCTAAAGAGTGCCACGAAGCACATCGCTATCAGAGCGATGTGCGATTTCAAACTGTGTAGATTTGTGTTCTTCATTGATTTTCTCCAACTTTGTTTTAAGTGCCTCGACCAATTGCACGCCCGCTTCTATCTCAAGGTGTAGAGAAATGCGTTGCGCGCTGATTTCCGTTTGTTGCTTTTCGAGTTCGGCGATTACCTGTTTGTGGTTGGCGATTTCAGTATCAAGCGATTGCCGCCTGCTTTCATACAGCTTTATTTCTGCGTCTAAATCTGCATCCAATCGCCGAGCAAGTAATCGCAAAGCCCACAACCAAATCTTTTGCAACATCGCCGAGTACCCCTACTTAATCAGGCTGATGATTTTGGCGAGCGCGCCGCGCAATCCGAACAGCGCGAAGCCGTTGATGATGCCGAGCGCACCAACTTCTATGTTTCCGTTTGCGAGCGCAGTTATTCCCGCGATGATTGCACTTGCGCCCGCAAGATAGGTCTTCCAACCATGCGTGCTAGGAATGCTAGTTTCGTCTGGCATATTTCACCCTTTCATAATTTGACGGGACGGTATTTGCCGCCCGTTAGAGAGTTGATTTCAAGTACCTGACCGCGCCCGCGTGGGTCGCAGCTGACATGAATCCACGCCGGTTCAAATTTGCCGCTGGATTGCATTTGTCCAAATTCGAGAATTATTTGGTCGAACTTGCAGTTGGTTTTTATCCATCGAGCAAGTTCGAGTTTCGACGCCTCATACGGTTGAAGGTCGCCCGCATGTCCAAGTGGATGTGCGCTCGTGGGACTGCCGCCAACCGCCGCGTTGAGCGGAGGGCAGCGAAAACCGCTTGAAATCTTCATCGCTCCAAGCGCGCACCGCGCAGGTTCGCAAATCGTCTCGGCGAGCGTTCGGAGATTCTTGATAACTTTCGGCGGCGGCGTGTTGTCAATGCCGAGTCGTTCCGCCGTCTGCGAAATAACGAACTCCCACATTGAAAAATGCGGCGTGAGTTTTTGCTGTAAATCAAGTGTCATAATGGTGTGTGCGGGAAAAGCAAAACAGCCGCGTTGGTTCACAAATTGAACCAACGCGGCTGTCGGAAAGCCTTCGATATTCTTGTCCGTTGAGGACAGTGCTGTGCGTGCAGAATACAAGGCAAGACTAACTGCGTGCAAGCGATATTTCTGGCTGATATGCAAAGAGCCTGTACCATCTCCTCACAAGTGGCACAGGCTCTTTCGTGATGACATTTCAGTCGTTACCCTCTAACGACTTACAGCGTCACCCGCGTCGTGCAACGCATCGCCGACCTTTGCTTCCGCGTCGCCGACCGCTTCCTGCACCGTGCCGTCAACGCGCTCTGCCGCACCCTCGCGGGCGAGTCCCGCGTTGCCGGTCGCGTGACCAACCGCCTCTTTGACATCCCCCGTCGCTTGCTCGATTCTGCCCTCGATCTGATCGTTATTTTGCTCACTCATGACTCAATCTCCTTTTTTAGGTTGAAACGACAAACAGCCCGCGCGTCTCCGTTGAAACGCGGCGGGCTGTTCGTAAGCCTTGTTTGATATGTCGTCCGTGTCGGACGGTTATTGTAGACATCAGCATAGCTGATGCGCCACAAGTTCACAAGAAAATACCTTGCTTACAAGCTTACACTCTGCAAAGTGGGGTTATCTTGCAAAAAGTCACATAACCACATCGTTAGAGGGCTTTCGCTAACTCACGAAACTTGGTTGCGGCTTCCGGTGATTTGCAGAAAGCCGTGATGATTTCCGGCGGCATCTTGCCCGCAAGCCGGAAGATTTCGCATCGCTCGTCAGGCGTGCAGCCGAGAAAGAGCGCGATTTTCTCAAGGTTGTTAGGTTGAAAAATAAAACGCGCGTCGGAGCGCAACATCCGACTCAAATGCGCGGGGTCTATGGCTATCAGTTCGCAGAGTCGGCATTGCGTGACACCGTACTTTTTGAGTAAAGATTTTAGGTAATCCTGAAAAGTCATGTTCCCCTCACCGC
>JBGTMR010000191.1:0-6536 GCA_041743485.1 Pyrinomonadaceae bacterium | reverse complement strand
AATCTTTCTAGTCCCGTAAGGGACGACTGAACTTTCAAGTGTCCCTACGGGACACGGCAGGTTGTTCATCCTGTACCCAGCGATAAATCGCTGGGCTAAAATCAAACGTCCCTGACGGGACGACTTTTGCAAGAGGTCTATTCATTCCCAGCCGTCAAACGGAACTGGTCTAAATGCCGCTTTCGCGGAAAGCCGCGTGAACGCGGGAGTAGTCACGAATCGAAACAGCCACTATTCTTCCCCTTCGCCCTTCGACTTTCACCTTTCACTTTGGTTTGCCCGGTAAATAATAGAACCGCACGACGATGAGTCCGGCGACCGCCGCCGAGCCGGTTAATAAATCGAGTGCCGAAACATCGGGGCTGACCATCTTGCGCGCGACGACGAAGATGATGACTTCGACCGCCGCGCTCGGACGACGAAACAAAAGCAATAAGCCGAACTCGGCGGCGATAGCAATCAAGAGCAGGGTTTCCACGATGCCTTGAAGCACGTCGTACTCATCAACATTCGCCCACAGTTTGGGAAACTCGCGCACCACAGTATCGTAAGCGGCGACGGCTGCCGCGACGAGCAACAACACGGCGAGCAATGATAAAAACAGATGTATCACTTCGGCGACGCGCTTATTAAGCACTCGCTCGACAAAGCTTTCCTTGCCAACGCCGGTTTCTTCCGTCTCCGGCTCAAGATTCATGTGCGCTTTTTTGTCTTCCTCGCCTGTGGTCGGCGACTCGTGGTGAGTGTTCAACTTCTACTTCCCTTGTCATCCAAAAATTTCACATCGAACGAGCGCGGAAACAATTCGCCCATCCGTATCGTCTCACTTTTCCCCGCAAGGTTAGTCATCGTCAACGGAATGTCTCCGGCAAACTCCCAAATAATTTGCCGACACGCCCCGCACGGCGGAGTCAAAACTTTTGTATCCGCGGCGACGACCAAGTGCGTAAAGCCGTATCCGCCTTCACTCAAAGCCTTCCACAACGCGACGCGCTCGGCACATACCGTCAAGCCGTAACTCGCGTTTTCGATGTTGCATCCGGTGAAGATGCCGCCGCCTTCGGTTAAGACTGCTGCCCCGACTTTGAAGTTCGAGAACGGCGCGACGGCAAACTCACGCGCGAGTTTCGCACTGTCAATCAAAGCCTCAAGTTGATGTTGATTTATTTCTCTCAAACGCTTTGTGCCTTTTGATTTTCCGTTGACTCACGCGCCAACCGTCGTTGAATCATCACGCTCAAAAGTTCAATGCCGACCGCGTTGTGACCGCCTTCGGGAATGATGATGTCGGCGATGCGTTTCGACGGTTCGACGAATTGTTGGTGCATCGGGCGCACCGTCGCAAGGTACTGTTCGACGACGGATTCGACCGTCCGCCCGCGCTCGGCGATGTCGCGCCCCATGCGGCGTATGAAGCGTATGTCATCGGGCGTATCAACGAAAACCTTGATGTCCATCTCTGTCAGCAAGCGCGGCTCGGCGAAAATCAAAATGCCCTCGACGATGATAATCGGCTTCGTCACGGTGCGCGTCGTTTCTTCTCGACGAACGTGCGAACGGAAATCATAAATCGGCAATTCCGCCGTGCTTCCCCCTTTGAGCAAGCGCAAATGCTCGACCAACAAATCGTTATCAATCGCATCCGGGTGGTCGAAGTTCGCGTGGTTACGCGCATCAAGCGGCATGTCGGCAAGGTTGCGATAATAAGAATCTTGTTGAAGAAACACGACCTCACCAACACCGACGGCTTCGAGAATCGCCCGCGCGACCGTCGTTTTGCCTGAACCCGTGCCGCCGCAAATACCGATAATGAGAGATTGATTCATTGAGAAGAATTGATTCATTGATTTATTGATTCATCGGCTCATTTCGGGAATTGAAACAATGGGTTCCGATGAATCAATAAATCAATCTTGGCAAAACCCGCCGCAGTAATTCGGTGAACTCACCGCGCACACGCACCCCCGTCTCTATCACCTCTTCATGATTTATCGGCTGGTCACTGACGCCCGCCGCCGCGTTCGTGATGCACGAAATACCAAGCACGCGCATTCCACTGTGCCGCGCAACAATGGCTTCCGGCACGGTACTCATCCCGACGGCATCCGCGCCGAGCGTTCTCAACATTCTGATTTCCGCCGGTGTCTCATAAGAAGGTCCCGTCAATCCGGCATACACGCCTTCACGCAAGGTGAGTTTTATATCATCCGCTTCCCTTTGCGCGATGCTCCGAAACTCTGCATCGTACAGATTCGACATATCGGGAAAGCGCACGCCGAGCCGCACATCGTTTCCGCCGCGCAACGGATTGACGCCCATCAAATTCAAGTGGTCGGTTATCAACATCAGCGTCCCCGGTTCAAATTCCGCGTTGACGCCGCCCGCCGCATTCGTCAACACCAGAGACTTCACACCCAACGCCGCCAGCACGCGAATCGGAAACGTCACGTCGTCAAGTTCATAACCTTCGTAGTAATGAAACCTGCCTTGCATACACGCGACCGCGACGCTATCAACATGACCAATCACCAGACGCCCCGCGTGACCTTCGACCGTCGAACGCGCGAAGCCGGGTACATCTTCATAACTGAAAACCGCCGCGCCCGCGCCGTTTGCCAACTCGTCCGCGAACGCGCCGAGTCCACTGCCCAGCACGATTGCGACGCGCACATCATCCGCAAAGCGCGTGCGAATAATGCGCGCCGCGTGCTGTGCGGCTTCGTAAGTCGTATTTGTTTCTTCGCTCATTGTTTAACTCAAAATCCCCGCAATCGTCGCCGTGATACAGGTTGCGATAAAGCCGCCGAACAGCGCACGTAAGCCTAAACGCGCGAGGTCGGAACGCCGTTCCGGTGCGAGTCCGCCGATGCCGCCGATTTGGATACCGATAGAAGAGAAGTTAGCGAAGCCGCACAGGGCATAGGTCACAATCAAAATCGAACGAGGTTGCAGTAATGCTTGCACGTTCTCGCCCGCCGGTGACAGCCGCAGATAAGCGACGAATTCATTAAGGACGAGTTTTGTGCCGAACAGATCGCCGACGCGCACGATGTCCGATGCCGGAACGCCCATCACGAATGCGAGCGGCGCGAACAGATAACCGAAGATTAAGCTCAAGCCGAACGGACGACCGATAGCATCGTTAATGCCCGTGATGTAACCGATATAGCCGAGCATCGCGTTGACGAGCGCGATTAACGCGATGAACGCGATGAGCATCGCGGCGACGTTTATCGCAAGTTGCATTCCCTCACCCGCCCCGCGCGAAGCGGCGTCAATTAAGTTCGCGTCCGTGCTTTTGGTGGTGATTTGCACGCTGCCCGCCGTCTCCGGTGTTTCGGTTTCGGGGTAGAGCATTTTCGCAATCATCAAACTCGCGGGTGCTGCCATCACGCTGCCCGTCAACAGAAACACCGGGTCAACGCCCAGCCCAATGTAGGCGGCAAGCACGCCGCCTGAAACCGTCGCCATCCCGCCAATCATCACGGCGAGCAATTCCGAATGCGTCATCTTGCGTATGTAAGGAGCGATGACAAGCGGTGCTTCCGTCTGTCCCATGAAAACATTCGCCGCACTCGATAACGATTCCGCCCCGCTGACGCGCATCGTCCGCGACATCACCCACGCCATCGCATAGACGACGCGCTGCATGATGCCGAGATAATAGAGAATCGCAAACAGCGAAGCGACGAAGATAATCGTCGGCAGAATCTTAAAAGCGAAGATAAGTCCGAAGCGATTGGCGAACGCGATAGAGTCCGGCAGCGTGCTTCCGACTTGTTGAATATACGCCGGGTCTGCCAGTCGCCCGAAAACGAATTGCGCTCCGGCATCGGAAAACGCCAGTAGATTTTTCACCCCTTCGCCAATCTTATTGAAAATTAAAAAGCCGATGCGCGTTCGCATAATAAAAATAGCGAACACGAGTTGCAGCCCCAAGCCCCACGCGACGATGCTCCAGCGAATCGCCCGCCGATTATTCGACATCAGATACGCCGCCCCAAGCAGTAAGATGATACCGACGAACCCTATGAGGCGCGTGCCTATCGGCGTCGGCGTTTCACGCACACGCTCATAAATGCTCGGCGTCGCCGCCGGACTCGGAGCGACCTGCGCCACATCGCCCGCCGTCGTTTTGCTTGAAGAAGCCGCCCCTTCAAGTTGCGATACTTTCGCATTGTCTTGTTGCAACACGAATGTCGCCAAATCCGGTGTCGGCGACTTCGATGATTGTCCGACCAACACAATCGCGTTATCCGCGCGACGCGCAATCACACCGTCCTGTACGTCGTCGGCTATCGAAAGGCTTTGCCAAGTCGCGCCGCCGTCCTTGCTATTTAGCACCGCCCCGCCGTCCGCCACCGCAAAACCATTATTCGCATCACTGAACCGCACCGCCTTCAAGTTAGCCGTCGTTCCTGTATCCGACTTCTCCCACGCCGCCCCGCCGTTCGTCGTGCGATGCACATCGCCGCCGTCACCGACAATCCAACCGCGCCCGTTATCAAGAAAGAACACCGCGCGATGATTCGTTTTATCCTCACTGTCACCTTGCGTTTCAAACGTACTGCCGCCGTCTTTCGTGTGCAGGATTGTTCCATTCTCTCCGACAATCCAACCCACATTGGCATCAATGAAACTCACGCCGTGCAATACATCTTCGGTGTTCGTCGGCAAACGCTGAAACGACGCCCCGCCGTCATCAGTCTTGATAAGCACACCTTTACCAACCGGAGCCTCACCAACGGCACGCGCATGTTGCGCTTCAGGGTATGAAACCGCTTGTAAGTTATCCGGGTTAATCGCTTCGCGCGGTTCGGCAACAGGTGCTTCACGCCACGTTTTACCTGCGTCATTCGTAACCAAAGTTAGAGTGGAAGCGGGGTCAAGGGTGTGTCTGCCAACAACGATGCCGTTTGTTCTGTCGGCAAATGCCACGTCGTTGAGCATGACGAAGTTATTATATCTCTCGACCTTAAGAACCGATGCATTCACGTTCGCGCCAACGTCTATCCATGTTTTGCCCGCGTCTTCCGTGCGTTTGATCAATCCTCGGTCACCGACTGCGATGCCGACATTCGCATCGGCAAAAGCAACCGCATTCACACGCCCCACTGTTTGTTGTGCATCAACACCGCGCGTTGCGACACACACGGCAGCGAACACCGCGACGCACACGACGGTGACGACCAAAACCGCGCTCCACTTGAACCGCGACGTGACACGCGCACGCGAAAAATGATTGCTCATCACGAAAGTTGATTGACCTTTCAGTGTTCGGATTTTGAAATTGATTGCTTGTTGCCCGCTTGATTGGAAGTTGCGTGTGCTGTTCTACACTACCGCGCTGACGAGCGGCAAGGATGATGAATCAGGGAGCCGCTTTTCCGAGATTTGAAATGCCGAATGCAGTGTGCGCCGGGCGTCGTCCAACTTGTGCGCGTCGTTGTAATGAAGCGTGGCGAGCGGTTCGCCGTGTTCGACCTTATCGCCGGTTTTTTTGTGAAGGATGATGCCGACCGCCGCATCAATTTTATCTTCGACACGCACCCGCCCCGCACCCAACTTCATGCTGGCGATGCCGACGCCCTCCGCCGCGAGGCGTGTGATATAACCGGATGAAGCGCAAATTAAATCTTGCGTGTCGCGCGCTTGTGGCAAAAGATTCGTGTCGCTCATCACGTTGGCGTCGCCGCCTTGCGCTTCAATAGATTCGCGGAATTTGTCGCTTGCCGCGCCACTCGTCAAAGCGTGTGTGACCTTTTCGCGCGCCGCTTCGATGTCGTCCGTGATGCCTCCGACGACGAGCATGTAAGCCGCGAGTTCGAGCGAGAGTTGTTTCAAATCCGCACTCGCAGGTTTTTCTTCACCAAGCAGAATCTCTATACATTCGACAACTTCGAGGCTGTTGCCGACGGCGCGACCGAGCGGTTGTTCCATGTCCGTCACGAGTGCGATTGTCTTAACATTCGCCGCGCGCCCGATGTTCACGAGGCTTTGTGCGAGTTCGCGTGCGCGCTCATAATCTTTCATAAACGCGCCGTCGCCGCACTTCACGTCAAGCACGAGTCCATCAAGCCCTTCTGCCAACTTTTTCGACATAATCGAAGCCGAGATGAGCGGGATTGATTCGACCGTCGCGGTCACGTCGCGCAGGGCGTAAAGCTTTTTATCGGCGGGGGCAATCTCGCTTGTCTGACCGATCATCGCAAAGCCGACACGTTCCAAGATGCCGCGAAATTCATCAAGTGACATCTGCACACGGTAGCCGGGAATCGCTTCGAGTTTATCGAGCGTGCCGCCCGTATGACCTAAGCCGCGACCGGAAATCATCGGCACGCATAAGCCGCACGCGGCGACGAGCGGAGCGATGATGAGCGACGTTTTATCTCCGACGCCGCCCGTCGAATGCTTGTCAACTTTCGCTTTCGGGATGTCGGAAAAATCCAAGACCGTACCCGAATGAAGCATCGCCTGTGTCAAAGCATCGCGTTCACCCGTCGTCATCCCGCGCCAAAATATCGCCATCAACAATG
>JBGTMR010000190.1:0-1888 GCA_041743485.1 Pyrinomonadaceae bacterium | reverse complement strand
CAACGTCGTCACCAAAGGCGGCACGAACGACATACGCGGCAACGTCTTCGGCTTCATACGCAACAAGCGCATTCAATCGCGCAACGCCTTCGCGCCCATCATTGACGGCGACCCGAACCGGAAACCCGGCTTCACACGCGCACAATACGGCGCGACTCTCGGCGGTGCTTTGGCGCGCGACCGCACCTTCTTTTTCGCCGCGCACGAACAACGCCGCCGCCAAGAGTCGGGATTTTTTACAAGCGATGTTGTCGGCAATCTAACAAGCAGCGTGACGATTCCCGTTATTCCGGGACTCAATCCGGCGGCACGAACTTTCACAAACATCACCGACGCTCAACGTATTTACGTTAATGCGCTGCTTGCTGCCGGAACACCCGCCGCGATTTGCGCCGCACGCACCTATGCTTTCTTTGCCTCAAGCGGCGGTACGACGGCACTCACCGGAAGTAACCCGCTTGCTACGCCGAACGACGGCAGCATGTGTCCGGGGATTTCGCCGATTCTACCGAGTGCGTCGGCTCCCATTATCGGTTCGCGGTTTTTGTTGTCCGGCGCGCCCGTGCCTGTGAGCAACATCGCGTTTCGTCCGCTCAATTCTCTCCAACGTGTGTTCCCGATTTCCGAAGGCACGCAGTTCTCAAGTCTTCGCATTGACCAACGCATCAACGACAACAACCAACTTGCCCTGCGCGGCGGCTACAATCCAAGCGAAATCACCGGCATCCAAGTCGAATCGCAAAATCAATCTTTAGGACAGAATGACTTTTCGCGCACCGGCATTCAACGCCTGCGCGATTCGCAGTTCGTCGCCACTCTGACCTCCACGCTCTCCGACCGCATCGTCAACGAAGCGCGCTTTCAGTTCGGCGGTCGCCGCGCGACGTTCGTTTCGCAAAATAACGACGCCGTTTCTTCCAACATCTCCGGCACGGCGTTCTTCGGGCGTGAACTCTTTTCCCCCGTCAATCGCTCGGAGACGCGGTATCAATACGTTGACAACATCAACATCGTCGCCGGTAATCACACGCTCAAGTTCGGGGCGGACATCAATTACGTCAACGTCAATTACATCTTTGAACTCAACTTCGCCGGACTCTTTAATTTCGGCGGTCTCACCGCGACGACGCTCGGCGCGTTCCCTTCGCTACCCATCTCGCCGACCACGACCCTCGCGCCGCCCGATTTTACACCCGTCCAGCAATACGGCATCGGCTTTCCCGGCAACTTCATACAAGGTTTCGGCAATCCGGCGAGCGACTACACGAACAAGCCGTTCGCCTTCTTCGCCCAAGATTCATGGAAAGCGACACCGCGTTTGACCATAAATTACGGCGTGCGCTATGACGTTGAGTTCACACGTCAGATTGCACCCGTCGGCTTCACCGACACCCTGACCGGCATTGTGCTTTCGCCCGACCAAGTGCGCGCCGCGCAAGATGTCGTCGGCGTTCAACAGGGCATCCCGCGCGACACAAACAACATCGCCCCGCGTCTCGGCGTCGCTTATGATTTGACGGGCGACGGCAAAACCGTGATTCGCGCCGCCGGTGGACTTTTCTACGACCACCCGCTTTTAGGCATCGCCGCCAACTCCGACATCGCCGACGCCGCGCAACAGAATCAAGGCGTCCTGCTTCCCGGAAGCCCAAGCCCGACCGCGAACTTGAACGCCGTCCAAGTCTTTCAAGGCACGGTTATATCCGGCGTCACACCCGGTCTCGCCGCCTCCGCGCAGTATCAAGCGGGTCGCCAACGCTTCAATGACCAAACCTTTTTCGGCTTGGGTCCCGTTCTGCCGTTCACGCTTCCCATCGCCTCCGACTTCGAGTATGCCTACGCGACGCAGGCGAACGCTTCGATTGAACGCCAACTGACGCGCGACATA
>JBGTMR010000189.1:0-29229 GCA_041743485.1 Pyrinomonadaceae bacterium | reverse complement strand
CGCTTCCGGCATCAACACGAACGTCGGCGTCATCGCGGACAAGGGACGCTTGCCCGGCGCGACGGCGTTGCGTTCGCCTTGAATCAGCCCGTACATGTTCGGCGTTCCGGGTTTGGCGGCGAAGTCGTCCATCTCATTGTTGAGCAGGATGCCCGTGCCGCGCGCCATCGCTCCCGAACCGTAAGAATTATTGAGCGTGTAAGTGTTCGAGACGACGTTGCCTTGCTTGTCAACGACGGTGAAGTGCGTGGTTTCTTCGGATTCATAGCCTGTGGGTTTTCCGGCGCGAATCTCATCGCTCGTCGAAGCATGATTGAGGTTGATAGTCAGGCGTTGTTTCGTCGCGTAATCTTTGGCGATGAGTCCGGCGACGGGGACGTTCACGAAATCGGCATCGCCCATATACTCGGCGCGGTCGGCGAACGCGCGGCGCATCGCTTCGGTTAAGACGTGATATTTTTCGGATGAAAACGCCGTCATCCGGCGCACGTCGTAGCCTTCGACGATGTTAAGCATCTCGGCAAGCACCGCACCGCCCGACGACGGCGGCGGCATCGAGATGATTTGATAATCGCGGTACGTCGTGCGAACGGGCGCGCGTTCTTTAGCGACGTAAGCTTTCATATCTTCGAGCGTCATCAAGCCGTTATGTTTTTCCATGTCGCGCACGATAAGCCGCGCCGTTTCGCCTTCGTAAAACTCACGCGCGCCACCACGTTGGAGACGCGCGAAAGTCGCGGCAAGTTCCGGCTGTTTAATCGTCGCGCCTTCTTCGTGAAACTTGCCCGCGTTCAAAAGCACGCGCCGCGAATCATCGTAAGCACCGAGCAGTTCACGACTCCCTCGCAAGGAACGCGACAACGAATAACTGACCGTGAAGCCGTCGGATGCGAGACGACGCGCGGGTTCGATGAGTTGCGTCCAAGTCAGTTTCCCGCTGCCGTACTTTTTGAGTGCGACATCCATTCCGGCGACTGTGCCGGGAACACCCGCCGCGCGATAGCCGACGAGCGAACCGCCTTCACCTTTAATCAAATTGCCTTGCTTGTCGAGATAGATGTTGCGCGTCGCACGTCGCGGAGCCATCTCGCGGTAGTCAATCGCGGTTAGGCGTTTGTCGTTTGTGCGAATCATCATAAAGCCGCCGCCGCCCAAATTCCCCGCCGCCGGATACGTCACGGCGAGGGCGAACGCGACGGCAATCGCCGCGTCAACCGCATTGCCGCCGCGCTTTAAGACATCAACCCCGACTTCCGAAGCGATGCGACTCGTCGAAGCGACCATGCCGGAGCGTGCGCGAACGGGGGCGCGCGTCGCGGCTTTGACGGTGAAAATTGTCGCCGTCGAATTGAATAGAAACAGGAAGATTAAACATCGCACCAGCATCGAGTAAGTTTTCGTTTGTCGCATGTTTCGTCAAGCCTCACATTTTTATAGAGTCGCAATCAAACTTGCCAACAGGGTCGCGCGCGGAGTGATGTCGTCAAGCAGAATGTGTTCATGCGCGGCGTGCGCTCCGTCGCCGCCGATGCCTAAGCCGTCGAGTACGGGAACATTCATCGCCGAAACGAAATTACCATCGGAAGCACCGCCGACGCTCGTTTCTTCGAGAGTAAAACCGATGCTCGTTGCGAGTTTGCGCGCGTGTTCGTAAAGCCGTATGACATCCTTTGTGCGCTCAAGCGGCATACGATTGATTGAACCTTCGACAATTAGATTTACGCGCTCATCGAATGGTTTCAGATGCTTAAAAATGTTTTCAACCTGAAGGGCTTCATCCTTCGTCGCAAAGCGCGCGTCAACTTCCGTTTCGGCTTCGGCAGCGATGACGTTCGAGCGCGTGCCGCCGCTTATCGTTCCGGCGTTGAGGTGTATGCCGCATGAACTCGTTTGTAGTGCATCGTTCATTGACGGGCGATTGATTTGATGAAGGTGTGCAATCTGTCGGGCGATTTCAAGAATCGCACTCGCTCCGGCTTCCGGGTTCAGTCCGGCATGAGCCGCAATGCCTTCGGCGCGCACCGTCCATGTTCCCGTGCCTTTGCGCGCGGTTTTGAGTTTGCCGTTTGCTGACGGTTCTAAAACCAGAACCTGCGCGGCGCGTGCGGCTTCGCGTTCGACCAGAGCGCGTCCCGTCTCGCTGCCCGTTTCTTCATCGCATGTGAACAACACATTCACCTTGCGCGGCGGGCGTATGTTGTTTGTGATGAGAGCCTTAACCGCTTCAAGCGCGAGAACGCAATCGGCTTTCATATCGAACACACCGGGTGCATAAAGCTTGCCCTCGCCTTCGCGCACGGGTCGGGCGGCGAGTGTGCCGCGCGGGTGAACCGTGTCGGTGTGACAAAGCAGTAACGTCGCATTGTCGTTAGTGCCGTCATCGAAGAAACGCAAGCACAGATGCGTTCCGACGCCCGGACTTTCAATAAGTTCGACTTTGACATTCGCATCAATCTCGCGTGCGGCGCGGCTTAGAAGCAGAGCTATTTCACGGCTCGCTTCCACATCGCCGGAAGGACTTTCGATTTCGACGAGCGTGCGTAACAGCTTCACGAACGCTTCGTGTCTATCGTCGAAATAATCTTTCAGGGCAACGAAGTGACGGGCTTCGAGTCGGGTATCGGAAATTGTTTTCATTAGGGCTTTCTCAAATTTGAAATCTTAAATTTGAAATCTCAAATTAAGAGAAGAAAAACCCCCAAGAAAAACGAAAAGTGAGAAAGTCCTATTCATATAATTTGACGGATTATAGCAAGATGCGGATTGAGATAAAGCTTGACCGCCTCTCACATTTCGGATTTGGAGTTACAAGTAAAACGGAGTAGAACGGAGGCATAACGGAGTAGAACGGAGAAAACCTTTTTTTGTTCTTACTCTCGTTCAAGTTTTTCACCAACCCCGTCGCAAATGAGCAAAAGGACGGAGCATAATGTCCGCCCTTCGGTAATCTTTATACTTGTTTGACTCGCCTATTCGGTCGAAACCGAATCCTTGTTTTCAAGCGCGGCGTGCATCGTGTGCCATGACAGACTCGCGCACTTGACGCGCGCCGGATAATCGCGGACGCCCGCGAAAATCGTGAGCCTGCCCAAGCCGTTCGGCGTCGTTTCCTCGTCGAGTTCGCCCGTCACCATTTTATGAAACTCGGCGAAGAGAGTTTCGGCTTCGCTTCGGGTTTTGCCTTTCACGCTCTGCGTCATCATGCTCGCGGAGGCTTTGGAAATCGCGCACCCCGAACCTTCAAACGTCACATCGCGCACGACATCGTTTTCGTCAAGGTGCATATAAACCGTGAGTTGGTCGCCGCATAGAGGATTGTAACCGTCGGCAATACGGTTCGCGTCTTCAAGCCGCCTGAAATTATGCGGCTTCTTATTGTGGTCAAGTATAACTTGCTGGTAAAGGTCGGAAAGTTCTGATGACATAAATGTTAGCGGACAATAGACAATGAACGCCAAGAAAGTTTTTAACTGTCCGATGTCCACTATTAATCTCAAACTAAGCAAAGACTTCGATGACTTTGGTGATTGCGTCCGCCAATTTATCAACCTCTTCTTTCGTATTATAGAACGCAAAAGAGGCGCGGGCGGTCGCAGGGATTTTATAGAACTGCATTACGGGTTGGGCGCAATGGTGTCCGGCGCGAATCGCAATGCCTTCGTTGTCGAAAATAGTTCCGATGTCGTGCGGGTGAACACCTTCGACGGTGAACGATATGACGCTCGCTTTCTCACGCGCCGTACCGATAAGACGGACGCCTTCGATGGCGGAGAGTTTCGCGGTCGCGTAAGCAAGGAGTTCTGCTTCGTAACGCGCCGCCGCTTCGCGGTCAATGCTGTTTAGATAATCAATTGCCGCCCCCAAACCGATTTGCGAACTGATGGCGGGCGTTCCGGCTTCAAACTTATTCGGCAGCGCGGCGTAGGTTGATTTCTCGAACGTCACGGTTTTAATCATGTCGCCGCCGCCCATAAACGGGTTCATCTGTTCAAGCCATTCGGCTTTGCCATACACGACACCGCTTCCCGTCGGAGCGTACATCTTGTGACCGGATATGATGTAGAAATCACAATCGAGGTCTTGCACGTCAACCGACAGATGCGCCGCTCCTTGCGCCCCGTCAACGAGAACCGGCACGCCTTGCTTGTGCGAGACGGCACAGATTTCTTTTATCGGATTGATTGTTCCGAGAGCGTTTGAGACGTGCATCACGCAGACGATTTTCGTGCGCGAAGTGATGAGTGCATCGAGTTGGTCAAGACGCAATTCGCCGCGCTCATCCATCTGCAGCACGCAAATCTTCGCGCCCTTTTCTTCCGCGAGCATTTGCCAAGGGACGATATTGGCGTGATGTTCCATCGCCGAGATGATGATTTCATCACCTTCACCAATGAACTTACGCCCGTAGCCATGCGCGACGAGGTTGATGCCTTCGGTGCAGCCGCGCACGAAAATACACTCGCGTGATTCGCGGGCGTTAATAAAGCGTTTGACTTTTTCGCGCGCGCCTTCAAACGCGGTCGTAGCCTTTTGCGATAGATAGTGAACGCCGCGATGAATGTTCGAGTGTTCGTCTTGCAGGTAACGCGAACCTCTATCAATCACGACTTGCGGAACTTGCGCCGAAGCCGCGCTGTCAAGATAAACAAGCGGTTTGCCGTTCACTGTTTGACGCAACACCGGAAAATCGTTTCTGATTTTCTCGACATCCCAACCACTTAATTCTTTTGCTGCTGTACTCATTTATTTGATAACCAGCGCGACTTTCAAAGCACTGTTTAATTGTTCCAACTTTTGTTCCGGCAATGAACCGACATAACTTGTCAACACGGCTTTCGGCAAGCTGTAAAGTTCATCGCAACGGATACAACTATGATGCTTCAAGCCCTCGTCAATACCGATTTCGACTTCGGTTTCAATTCCCAAACAATTTGAATAAACGGGCGCACAAATCACAGTTGAATACTTCGACGCGATAACTTCCTGCCGTCCGACGACAACGAAAACGCGAAAGTTTTTCGGGTCGCGCTGTGTTGGTTTCGAGACTCGATAAAGTTCGCCACGCTTTACCATTCAGCTTGAAACTCCAAAGTTTCCTCAACTTGCTTGTTAATCAAATCAGCGTGTTCGTTAATGATTTCAATGTCGCGCGTGTTTAGCTTTTTGCGCTTTTCCTTTGCCATATAATCCCGCAAAGCACATTCGACAATCTCTGAACGCTTGCGGGTTTTCCCTGCCAAAGCGTTAACTTTCGTCAACAACTCTTCCGGCAACGTGACTGATGTTCTGACTTTCATAAAGCTTTGTTTTACCAACTCTCAAGCATCGAGTGTTGTGTGAAGGCGATTCAAGATCACTTCGTCCAGTTGACGTTTGATTGATTCGACTTCGATTTTCTGTACGACCTGTTCCGCGAATCCGTAAGTTAGAAGATTGCGCGCAAGTTCCGGTTTCACGCCGCGCGAAGTCAGGTAGAACAATTCTTCAAGGTTGATTTGCCCGACGGTCGCGCCGTGCGAACACTTCACATCGTCGGCGAAAATCTCAAGCTGCGGCTTCGTATCAACGCGGGCTTGGTCGGAAAGAATCAGGTTTTTATTCGATTGGTAAGCGTCGGTTTTCTGCGCCGCTTGGTGAACGAATATGCGTCCGTTGAAGACCGAGCGGGCTTTATCGTTCAGCACGCCCTTGTACGATTGATGACTCGTGCAGTGCGGTTCGCGGTGATTGATAAGCGAATGCGTGTCGGCGAACTGCGTGCCTTGTCCGAAAAACAGTCCGTCAATCCACGATTCCGAACCCGCGCCGCGCAGATTCATGTTGATGTTGTGGCGCGTAAATCCCGCCCCCAAGTTAATCGTCGTCGAATTATAAATGCTGGCGCGTCCGACTTCAGCGCGTGTGCGCGCGACGTGAAAAGCGTTTTCGGCTTCGCGTTGGACTTTGTAATGAACGATGTCGGCTTCGTCGTCAACGTAGATTTCAACTACTGAACTCGAAAAGTAGCTTTGCGCCGCTTCTTCGTTGAGAGCCTTGTGTTCTTCGATAATCGTCGCCCGCGAATGCGGTTCGGCGATGACGAGGACACGCGGAAAGGTGGCGACTTTCCCCCTCGTCGCGTCGGTTAGAAACAACAGATGAATCGGCGTCTTCGTGTCGGTGTTCTTCGGCAGAAGGACGAACGCGCCGCTTGTCATAAACGCGGTGTTGAGCGAGGTGAACGCATCATCGCCGGAAGTCTCCGCGCCGCGTGCGAGAAAACTTTTTATCGTCTCCGCGTGTTCGCCGTGTACGGCTTCGGCTAAATCCGCGACCACGATGTCGCCCGCGACCGCTTCGGTCGAAGACAATTCGGGACTGAAAACATTGTTCACGAACACCAGCCGACTGTCCCGCGCTTCGTCGTAAATCAACGCATTGATGTCGGCGCGGCGGGCGCGGCGACGTGTTTCATCGAAATCAATCGTCGGTTGAAATTCACCGTTCGCAATCGGAGCGATGTTCGTGTACCGGTAATCTTCCTCTTTGACGGTCGGAAACCCGACGGCTTCAAACTGTTCGAGCGCGCGACGACGCAAATTCTCAATCCACGCCGGGAAGCGCGAAGAATTTTCGCTCAATCGTTCAAACGCGGAAGAGTAATCGCCCGCTTCCGTTTCGACTTCTTTCATCAATGGTGTACTCATCATTTTTCTTGATTCTCTAAATGGTGCTTCGATAAACGCCCTTTTTTAAGCGTTGGCGGTCGCGGTTTCCGCGCTCAATTCCTTAACCCAGTCGTAGCCTTTTTCTTCGAGTTCGTAGGCGAGTTCTTTGCCGCCCGAACGCACGATGCGCCCTTTGTAGAGAACATGCACGAAGTCCGGCACGATGTAATTCAGGATGCGTTGATAGTGCGTGATAAGCACGATGCCGTTATCTTTCGAGCGCAACTTATTCACGCCGTCGGAGACAATGCGAAGCGCGTCAATGTCCAAGCCGGAATCGGTTTCATCGAGAATCGCCAGCTTCGGTTGAAGCACAGCCATTTGCAAAATCTCGTTGCGCTTCTTTTCGCCGCCGGAGAAGCCTTCGTTGACCGAACGCGACATCAGGCTCGCATCCATTTCGACGACTTTCGCGCACTCCTTCAAATAATCTCTAAACTCAAGCGGGTCTAATTCTTCTCCGCCCGTGTGCTTCATCTTCTCGTTGTACGCGAGTCTTAAAAACTGCGCGTTGGAAACGCCGGGAACTTCGACCGGATATTGAAACGCGAGAAAGATGCCGTCGCGCGCGCGCTCGTCCGGGTCTTTCTCAAGCAAATCTTCGCCTTCAAAAGTGATCTCGCCCTGCGTGACTTCATAAGCCGGATGTCCCGCTAAAACCTTCGACAAAGTTGATTTGCCCGAACCGTTGGGTCCCATGATAGCGTGAACCTCACCGGGCTTAACCGTCAAACTGATGCCGCGCAAGATTTTGTTATTCTCAATCTTCGCGTGTAAATCGCGTATCTCTAGCACTGTGTTTTATGACTCCTGTTTTAATTGAAATATGAGTGATGAATTATGAATGATGAACGTGGTATGGCGATTGGTTTGTACGGTTTAATTCGCGTACATCGCCGCCGTGTCGCGTGGCGCGGGCAAAGGGAAATCATCATAACTCAACCCTTCACCGACGGGTTGAATCAACTTCAATAAACGCTCGCGCTCGACGCGCCCCAACATCTGCTCGACAACCCAACCGATAAGATATTGCGTCGCCAAACATCCGGCGGCGGTGGCGACATTGCCGCCCGCGACGAACGGTTTTTCAATTACCGTGACGCCCATCGCTTCCAACTCAACGCGCGCCGTCGGGTACGTCGTCGCGGGCTTGCCTTCGAGCAATCCGAGCGCGGCTAAAATCAACGAACCTTCACAAATCGAACCTATCATCTGCCGTTCAGGGTCGAGGTCGAACGCCGACAAAAAGAGTTCGTCATGCGCCACGCGCGAAGTCCCCTTGCCGCTCGCAAACAACACGGCATCCGATGTGTTCGCACCTTCCAAACGTCCATGCGTTTGAACGCGGATTCCCGTTTCGGATGTGACACAACAACGCTCGCCCAAGATTTGCACCTGCCAATCGGGATGCTCGACGCGGTTGAGCAAATCCCACATGAAGAACAAATCAAGGTCTGTGCAATCGTCAAAAGCGATGATTGAGATTTTCACTTGCTTACTCCGTTAAGAGTGACGAGCGACAAGCGACGAGTGACAAGATTAAACCGCTTCTCTTGTTACCTGTCACCTGTCACCTATCACGGTTTTTAGCCGACGCTGCCTTCTAATTTCAAACCCAACAACTTCTGCGCTTCGACCGCGAACTCCATAGGGAGTTCACGAAACACGTCTTTGCAAAAGCCGTTAATGATGAGCGAGACGGCATCTTCTTGTGACAAGCCGCGCTGTTGTAGATAGAAAAGTTGCTCTTCCGAAATACGCGAAGTCGAAGCTTCGTGTTCGGCGGTCGAGGTCGCGTTCTGCACTTCGATATACGGGAACGTGTTCGCCGAACATTGATCGCCGATAAGCATTGAATCGCACTGCGTGTAGTTTTTCGCGCCCGCCGCTTTCGGTGACATCTTGACCAAGCCGCGATATGAATTGTTCGATTTGCCCGCCGAGATGCCTTTACTGACAATCGTCGAGCGGGTGTTTTTGCCGATGTGAATCATCTTCGTTCCGGTGTCGGCTTCCTGCGCGTGGTTGGTCAGAGCGACGGAATAAAACTCGCCTATGGAGTTGTCGCCGAGAAGAATGCACGAAGGATATTTCCACGTTATCGCGCTGCCCGTCTCAACCTGCGTCCAAGACACTTTCGAGTTTTTACCGCGACACGCCGCGCGCTTCGTCACGAAATTGAAGATGCCGCCCTTGCCCGTCTCGTCGCCCGCGTACCAGTTTTGCACCGTCGAGTATTTAATCTCCGCGTCGTCCAACGCGACGAGTTCGACGACCGCCGCGTGAAGTTGATTGCGGTCAAACTTCGGCGCGGTGCAACCTTCGAGATATGAAACGTATGCGCCTTCTTCCGCGATGATAAGCGTGCGCTCAAACTGTCCCGACTCGCTGTTGTTGATGCGGAAGTAGGTTGACAACTCCATCGGCGAACGCACGCCTTTCGGAATGAACACGAACGAACCATCAGTGAAGACCGCCGAATTGAGGGCGGCGTAATAGTTGTCGTTCGTCGGTACGACCGTGCCGACATACTTTTTCACCAGTTCGGGATACTCGCGCACCGCTTCGGAAAACGAACAAAAGATAACGCCCGCTTCCAACAACTTCGCTTTGTACGTCGTCGCCACCGAAACGGAATCGAACACGGCATCAACCGCGACGTTCGCCAATTTCTTTTGCTCGCCAAGCGGGATGCCGAGTTTCTCGAACGTCCGCAAAAGCTCCGGGTCAACTTCGTCGAGACTTGCCAGAGTCTCTTTTTGCTTCGGCGCGGAATAATAAACGATGTCCTGAAAATCAATTTCCGGGTAATTCAAATTCGCCCACCGCTTAGGCTCGTCCATCGTCAACCAGTGGCGATAAGCCTTGAGCCGAAACTCAAGCATCCATTCCGGTTCGCCCTTCTTTTCGGAAATAAGGCGCACAGTGTCTTCCGATAAACCTTTCGGTATCGCATCCGATTCGATGTCGGTCACAAAGCCGTACTTGTATTCTTGATTCGCTAATAATTCGATGTTTGCTGTACTCATAATTTTGTATTGTTTGGATGAATCATTGGCTCATCCGTTCATGTAATTGTGTTTTAAGGTTGAACCTGTTTGCGAACCGGATTATCACGTTCGACGCCGCGCGACATCGCCCCGTGAATTTGATAAATCGCTTGATTGGCAGCGGCTTCCGTGCCGGTCAGTTGCGCGAGCGTGATGCGTTCGAGCGCGCTCTGAACGATTTCATGCAAGGAGATAATGACCGGACGTATCCCGCAATCCCCCGTGTGAACGCACTCGTCATGCAAACCCGTGTACGACTTGCAATGTCCGGCGAGCATGTCTTCGTCGAGGACTTTGATGATTTCGCTCAAGTGAATATCGTAAGGCGGACGGGCAAGCGTATAGCCGCCTTTCGTGCCGCGCGTCGAAGTCACCAAGCCCGCTTTATTCAAAAGCCACATCAGCTTTCCGGCGTTGGCGGGCGAAATTCCCTCGCCCTCCGCAAGCTGTCCGAGCGTCAACGACTCATCCGCCTCAAGCCGTGCGAGTTGCAACAAAAGGCGCAACCCGTATTCTTCCTGCGCGCTGATTTTCATAGTCTTTTAAGCGGCGAATCCTGTTTCGAGATTTCTACTTGTGAAAAGTTGAACGCGGAGTATAAGCAATCATTACTTTTTAGTCAAGATTGTAGTTGGAGTAATGTTATTGACTAATTTGATTGGCTGAATTAGCTTGCAACGGCTACTGAAACTTCCCAAAATGGAAAATTGTAATTGCAATAAGTCTAATCATCTGTAAGCAAACTGAAGTGCTTTTATGTCAACACAGCCTCAACATCGTTACACGCTGCAAGATTATTTCGAGTTGGAAGCGACTTCCGAAGAACGCTACGAATACTTTGACGGCGAGATTTTCAATATGAGCGGCGCGAGTCCGCAGCATGAAGAAGTGATTTCCAACGCTTTGACCGCGCTTAAAAACACTTTGCGCGGGCGCGGATGTCACGTTTATCCATCTAATCTGCGCGTCAAAGTTCCCGCTTATTTGCCTTACCGTTATCCTGATTTGACGGCTCTGTGCGACGAGCCGCAATTCGAGAAAATCGGCGGCATAGATGCTCTCGTCAATCCTTCGTTGATTGTCGAAGTCCTTTCGCATTCAACCGGAAACTACGACCGAGGCGACAAGTTCACCTATTACAAATCAATCGAGTCGTTCCGCGAATACCTTCTTATCGCGCAACACAGAGCGCATATCACGCATTTCTCGAAAGATGAAAACGGGACGTGGGCTTATGAGGAAATTAACGACCTTGAAGGCTTTGTACATTTGTCGTCACTCGATTGTGAGCTAAGTTTGCGCGATGTGTACGAGAACATAGAGTTTCCGCCGTCGCCGCTTCCACCGCCGGAGCGTCCCGACGAAGACGAAAGATAAAGTCTCGTTTCAAAATCGGCGAATGCCTTTGCAAGTAAATCATTAACAAATGTTGAACTGCTTTGCGCGCGAATGTTAAGGTTCGGGGACGTATTTATAACAACTCCCGTGATTCACCTTTTCACGATTTTTTAACAAGCAGGTTCGTTCTAAAAACTTATGAAACCAATGGATGTCGTCCACGCATGGGGACGTATTTTGAGCGGAGACTACCCTTCGCTTTCGATTGAGATTACACGCGAATGCCCGCTGAAATGTCCGGGCTGTTATGCGTTCGAGCCGGAACACTTGGGGGCGGGCGTCGGACCTTTGCGTTCACTCGCCGATTACAGAGGTCAAGCATTGATTGCCGGCGTGCTTGAATTAGTTAAGCGGCATCGCCCTTTGCATCTTTCGATTGTCGGCGGCGAGCCTCTGGTGCGGCTTCGTGAGTTAAACACTTTGCTTCCACAGTTGAGCGCGATGGGCGTCACGGTTCAACTCGTGACAAGCGCGGTGCGACCGATTCCACAGGAGTGGGCGAGCATCGAAAATCTGATTATCGTGGTTTCGATTGACGGCTTGCAGCCAGACCACGACGTGCGCCGCCGTCCCGCGACTTACGAGCGCATACAGCAGAACATCGTGAATCACAACATCACGGTTCACTGCACGATTACCCGCCAGCAAACTCAACGCGACAATTACTTTGAGGAGTTTTTAGAATTCTGGTCAGCCAAGACGGAAGTTGAAAGAATCTGGTTCAGTTTGTTCACGCCTCAAATCGGAGCGACGGATGCGGAAATCATCCCGCTTGATGAACGCCCGAAACTACTCAAACATCTGGCGGGATTGGGAAAAGCTTTCCCGAAATTAAACATGCCGTCGCAAGTCGTGCAAGGTTATCTTAACCCGCCGAAGTCGCCTGATGAATGCATATTCGCGCGCACCACGCTTTCGATGACGGCGGATTTGAAGAACTACGTCACGCCGTGTCAGTTCGGCGGCAATCCCGATTGCGCGCAGTGCGGGTGCATCGCCAGTGCCGGACTCAAAGCCGTCGGCGATTATCGCTTGTTCGGCGTCGTGCCTTTGCGCTCGCTTTATAACGCTTCCGACCGCATCGGCAAGCGCGTCAAGAAATCACGCGAAGCCCGCGTTTGACGCTTTCACACAATCGTGTCACACAACGTGCATAATTTCCCGAAGCGGTTTGCGATGGATGTCCGGCACGCGCACATCATCGGCGGCGAAACCGACGGGTATCAGCACGAACGGCTTTTCGGTTTTCGGTCGCTGGAGAATCTCACTTAGAAACCGCATCGGGCTTGGCGTGTGCGTTAAAGTGGCGAGTCCCGCCGTGTGCAGGGCGGCGAGTAAAAGCCCGACCGCGATACCGACCGATTCGTTCGCGTAGTACGTCGGCTCGCGCTCGCCGGGTTCTTCTTCGATAAAATTGATTTGAAAAACGACGATAAGGTACGGCGCGATTTCCAAAAACGGTTTGCGCCAATCCGTGCCGAGAGGGGCGAGACGACGCAGCCAGCGTTCGGGCATACGGTGTTCGTAAGATTCGCGTTCTTCCGCTTCGGCGGCTTCGCGTATGCGCCGTTTGATTTCCACGTCCTTGACGACGACGAAACGCCAAGGCTGCATGTTCGCTCCCGACGGCGCGGTTCCGGCGGCGGCGATAGCCTTTTCGATAAATTCAACCGGCACATCTTCCGGTGAAAAATCGCGCACGGTACGCCGCGCATTCATCACATCGTAAAAGCTTTCGACGCGGAGGCGTTGTTCGTCTTGTGTGAGTCGCGGAAGCGTGTGAGGTATCAGGACGGGTTCGGGAAACTTGTTCATCAATCATTTGCTCCGTAAAAGTTGTTTGACCGTATTTATGTTTGCATTGTAACTTGCATCATAACTTGCTCGATATTGAAAGCTTGAATCAACCGCAGAGGCGCAAAGGTCGCGGAGCAAGCGCAGAGATTTTACAAATCCTCTCCGTGTCTCCTTTGCGTCCTCCGCGCCTTTGCGGTTAAAAATCTCCGCCACACCCAAATCGAAACATTATGAAAAAAACTCCTTATCTATTCGCCTTCATATTTCTGTTTTCACTCGCGGCTCACGCGCAGGAAACTTACAAGCGTCCGCCGGGCGCGGTGCTTGACGTGTTGAACGCTCCCGCGCCGCCGGGCGTCGTGGTATCTCCGGCGAAAGACAAAATGATTCTCGCGGAAGCGGTGCGCTATCCGTCAATCGCCGATTTGTCACAACCGTATTTGAGCCTTGCGGGTTTGCGCGTCAACCCGAACACTAATGCTCAGAATCGTCAACAGACGTTTGTTAATTTGCGAATCAAAAACATCGCGGACGGCAAAGAAACGGTGATTGAGTTGCCAGCCAATTCGCGCGCATCGCTTCCTTCCATCAGTCAAGACGGGCGGTTGTTCGCCTTCATGAACACGACACTGACGGGCGTTGAGCTACACGTCGGCGAGATGTCGAACGGGCGCACACGGCAGGTTAAAAACTTGAACATCAATGCCGCTTACGGGCAGCCGATGCGATGGATGCCGGATGCCAAGACGCTTCTCGTGCAAGCCGTTCCGAGTGAACGCGGTGCTGTGCCGCGTGCGGCGGGCGCGCCGACGGGTCCTAATGTGCAAGAGTCTTCCGGTAAAGGCGCGCCGATTCGCACGTTTCAAGATTTGTTGAAGACTCCGCATGATGAACGATTGTTTGAGTATTACGCGACTTCAAACCTCGCGTTTGTGGATGCGACGAACGGGCAAGTTGCGAATCGTTTGAAGGGAGCGGGCATCTATCAAACCGCGCAGCCCGCGCCGGACGGAGAGCATATTTTAGTCGCGCGTGTAAAACGTCCGTTCTCGTTTCTCTATCCGCACTGGGCGTTTCCGAAAACGGTTGAAGTGATAAATCGGAAAGGCGAAACGGTTTATCAACTCGCGGATTTGCCTTTGGCTGAACCGCCGATTGACGGCGTACCTGAAGGGGCGCGAAGTTACGATTGGCGACCCGACCAAGCCGCAACTCTGGTGTGGGCGGAAGCGTTGGACGGCGGCGACCCGAAGCGCAAAGTTCCGCATCGTGACAAGGTTTTGATGTTAGCCGCGCCGTTCAAAGGCGCGCCCGTCGAGATGACGAAGACCGTTGACCGTTTCGCCGGAATTGATTTTCTCGAAAACGGAAACCGTGCTTTGGTGCGCGACTTCAACCGCGATACGCGATTCGTAAGAACTACGTTGTTGACGGTGAAAGATGACGCGGCAGCAGAAGCCCGCGAGTTATTCAACCTCTCGGCGCGAGACTATTACAACGATCCGGGCGCGCCTCTGCAAAGACGCTTGCCGAACGGACATTCGGCGGTTCAGGTTTTCCAAAACAAGTATGTTTATCTAAGCGGACAGGGTGCGACCCGAACCGGCGACCGACCGTTTCTTGACCGCTTCGATTTGGAAGCTAAGAAAGCTGAACGCTTATTTCAAGCCGACGAGCAGAACTTTGAATCGTTCGTCGCGTTGTTGAAAGACGATGCAAGTCAAATCGTCACGCGGCGCGAGAATCCGACCGAACCGCCGAATATCTTTCTTCGCTCAACTTCGTCTCTCAACGAATCGAAAGATGCCAATCAATCTTGGACACTTAAACCTTTAACTAACTTTCCCGACCCCGCGCCGCAACTGCGCGGCATCAAGAAGCAACTCGTGACATACAAACGCGCCGACGGTGTGCCGCTTTCGTTCACGCTTTACCTGCCGCCGAACTACAAAGAAGGAACGCGCCTGCCGACAATCGTGTGGGCATATCCGCTTGAGTTCAACGACGCGGGAACGGCGGGACAGGTCACAGGCTCGACGAATCGCTTTACTTTAATCGGCGGCATCTCGCATCTCTTTTTCCTCTTAAACGGTTACGCCGTACTCGACAATACCGCGATGCCCGTCGTCGGTTCGGTAGAAAAAGCCAACGACACGTTCATCGAACAAATTTCGCAATCGGCGAAAGCCGCGATTGATAAGGCGGTTGAGATGGGCGTCACCGACCCGGAAAGAGTCGGCGTCGGCGGTCATTCTTACGGTGCTTTTATGACGGCGAATCTGCTCGCGCACACCGATCTATTTCGCGCCGGAATCGCGCGGAGCGGAGCGTACAACCGCACCCTGACGCCGTTCGGTTTTCAAGGCGAACGGCGCACATACTGGGAAGCCGGAGATGTTTATACGAAACTTTCGCCGTTCACCTTCGCGCATAAAATCAATGAACCCGTGCTTCTGATTCACGGCGAAGCGGACGACAATTCCGGCACGTTTCCCGTGCAAAGCGAACGTCTTTACCAAGCGATTCGCGGCAACGGCGGCACGGTTCGCTATGTCACCTTGCCCGCCGAAGCGCACGGTTACACCGCGAAAGAATCGGTCGAACACACGATTTACGAAATGCTTCAGTGGTTCGATAAACACGTCAAGAACGCGAAACCGCGCGGCGAAATGAAAACCGTCGCCACGCATTAGGTTGTATTGACATTCCGGCTTGATAAATTGCCACTAGCTTTAGCTAGTGGGCAACTATGAATTAAACAAGCGGCTTTAGCCGAATTTCTGATAAAAGAATCTTTTGCTTTAGCTAAAGCCAAACAGAATTGTTTGGCTAAAGCCACAAACCTTGTTTTGCCGCTTTCCACTAGCTGAAGCTAGTGGCAACTGATGAGATGCCAACACAACCTAATCACGTAAAAACAATCACGTAAAAACAATCAATGAACCTTCTCTATAATCAAGCGGGAAGATTGCGAAGCGGTTGGCGTTTCGTAATCTTCCTGCTTTTGTTGCTTGTCTTGGGTGTCATTATCGGTGGCATCGTCGCGGCGGTGGCGGCGGTAGTGTCGCCGCAAGTCAGGCAAAGCGTGCGGTTGATTACCGGCAGCCACGCGGGATTTATAATCCAATGGGCGATGATGTTGATCGCTTCGCTCGTCGTCGGTTGGCTGTGCGTGCGAACGCTTGAAGATTTACCTTTTCGCTCGTTGGGTGCGAGTTTTACAAGTGGATGGGCGCGGGATTTCGCGCTCGGTTCTATCATCGGGGCGGCGACTTTGTTGTTCGCGGCTTTCATCATCACCACGTTTGGCGGCTTTCGTTTCGCCTTAAATTACAGCGCGTCGGTGACAGCGATAATCACGACTTTGATGACGACGTTTGTGATTTTCTTTCTCGGCGCGGCGGCGGAAGAAGCGTTGTTTCGCGGCTACATGCTGCAAACGTTTTTGCGTTCGCACAAAGTTTTAATCGCCGCGCTGCCGAGTGCTTTATTGTTCGGTTATGTGCATCTGGATAACCCGAACGTCGCCGTCGGGTGGACGTTTATCAACACCGCCTTAGCGGGCGTGTGGCTGGCGGTGGCGTATTTGAAAACGCGCAATTTATGGTTTCCAACCGGAGTTCACTTGTCTTGGAATTGGACGATGGCAAGCGTGCTTGGTATTCCGGTCAGCGGCATCACAAGCATCGCTCCGCAACCTTTGCTTCGTGCATCTGAGACGGGGGCGGACTGGTTCACGGGCGGGACTTACGGCATTGAAGGCGGAGCGGTTTGCACATTCGCGCTGATTGTTTCGAGTCTGTTTATTTGGAAAACGAGTTGGTTGAAGGCTGATGAAAGTTTGTTGGTGATGACGAGTCGGGAGAATCCGGCGAATCCGGCGTTCGACGGTTTTTTAACCGCAGAGACGCAGCGGACGCAAAGAGAGGCACAGAGAAATTAAACCTCTGTGCCTCTCATACTTTTCTGTTTTTAGAAATAACTTTACCGTTTCTCAATCGGCGTGTACGGCACATCGCGCCCGCCCGTGTATTCGGCGCGCGGACGGATAAGGCGGTTGTTCGCGTATTGTTCGAGGATGTGTCCCGTCCAACCGGAGATGCGCGAGACGGCGAAAATCGGTGTGAACAAATCAAGCGGAATGTCCATCATGTAGTAAGTCGAAGCCGAATAGAAATCCACGTTCGGATACAATTTCTTTTCGTCCATAATGGTCTGCTCGACTTTGCGCGACATCTCGAACCACTTCGAGTCGCCTTTCGACTTGCCGAGTTCTTCGGAGAATTTGCGAAGCCACGTCGCGCGCGGGTCTTCGGTTTTATAAACGCGATGACCAAAGCCCATGATTTTCTTCTTCTGTGCGAGGGCGTCTTTAATCCACTCTTGCGCTTTATTCTCATCGCCGACTTCAAGCAGCATCCGCATCACTTCGCTGTTCGCGCCGCCGTGCAGTGAACCCGCGAGCGCGGCGATGGCGGCGGTCACTGCGCCGTACATATCGGCGAGCGTCGCGGCGACGACGCGCGATGTGAAGGTCGAAGCATTCAGTTCGTGGTCGGCGTGGAGAATCAAAGCGACATCGAAGATGCGCGCTTCTCGTTCTTCCGGCATCGTGCCGCGCAACATGTAAAGAAAGTTGGCGGCGATGTTCAGTTCCGGCTTAGGGGCGATGACTTCCTGCCCTTTGCGAATGCGTTCACTCGCCGCGACAAGGACGGGCAGTTGCGCCGTTAGTTTCGTCGCGGTGCGCAATGCACCTTCGCGCGTCGTGTCGCAACAATCTTTATCGTAGAGCGCGAGAGCGGAAACGGCGGTGCGAAGGATGTCCATCGGAACGGCGTCTTTCGGCAGATGCCGCATCATCTCTAAAACTTCGGCGGGCGGGTTCTGGTGCGCGGCGAGTTGTTTTTTGAAGTCGTTCAACTCGTCCTGCTTCGGCAAACGTCCATGCCACAACAGATAAACCGTTTCCTCGAAGGTCGAGTGTTCGGCGAGGTCGTGAACATTGATGCCTTGATAAATAAGTATGCCGTTGATGCCGTCAACGTCGCCAATGGACGACGTGGCGGCGACGACGCCTTCGAGTCCGGCGGGGCTTTTCGCCGCCGTTTTCGTCGTATCCGTTGCGGAATTTTCCTTCGCAGTTTCCATAACCTTGTTTTAATCCTTCATTTGTTGGAATGGAAAGCAAAATACACCGTGCGCCGAAAGGGTGTCAAACAACTCTCACTTTTAATGTTCAAAGTTCGACGTTCGACCTCGCACCGATGCCTTGTGTCTTCAACCTTCAACTTTGAACATTCAACTTTGAACGTATAAACTTCTCCGCATGAAGCGACGGGTTTATCTTGATTACAGTTCGACGACGCCTGTGGATGAGCGCGTCGTCGCGGCGATGCTTCCCTTTCTGACGAACAAATTCGGCAACGCATCGAGCGTGCATAGCTTCGGGCAGGAAGCACGCGCCGCCGTTGACCGCGCGCGCGCCCAAGTCGCCGGACTTATCAACGCGCGTCCGAACGACATCGTTTTTCTTTCCGGCGGGACGGAAGCCAATAATCTCGCCGTGCGCGGGATTTGCGAAACGAACGAAGCGCGTGGTCGCCATATCATCACGTCCGCGATTGAACATTCGGCAGTCGGTGAAGTGTGTGATGCAATGGAGCGGCGCGGGTGGAGTGTGACGCGCTTGCCGGTTTATGACAACGGCATCGTGCGCGTTGAAGACTTACGCGCCGCTTTGCGTCCCGACACGGTTTTTATCAGCGTGATGCTGGCGAACAACGAAATCGGGACGCTTCAACCCGTTGAAGAAATCGGGGCTTTCGTGCGCGAAACGCGGGCGGGCGGGCATCGTCATCTGTGGCTTCACACGGACGCGGTGCAGGCTGTCGGGCGGATGACGGTTGATGTCGAACGCTTGGGTTGTGATTTACTTTCGATGTCGGGTCATAAACTCTACGCACCGAAAGGCGTCGGCGGGCTTTATGTGCGGCGCGGTGTGCGAATCACGCGGCAGAATATCGGCGGTCATCAGGAACGCGAACGGCGCGGCGGCACGGAATCGGTCGCCTCCATCGTCGCCTTCGGCGCGGCGGCGGAACTCGCGCGCATCGAACTTGAAACGCGCATCGCGCACCTTCACACGCTTCGGCGTCGTTTTGAAACGGAAGTCGTGAGGCGTGTGCCTGACGTGATTTTCAACGGCGACCGCGAACATCGTTTGCCGCATCTCTCGAACATATCCTTCGACGGCATCGAAGGCGACGGCTTGCTTATCAATCTCGACTTGAACGGCATCGCCGTCTCGACGGGTTCGGCGTGCGCGTCCGGTTCGATTGAACCGTCACACGTCCTGCGCGCTCTCGGACTGACAGACCAAACTGCACGCGCCGCGATACGTTTCAGTTTAGGTAAAGATACGACCGAAGAAGACGTTGATTATGTGCTTGAAGTTCTACCCATCGCGGTGAAAAGCTTGCGCGATATGTCGCCCGCGTATCGGTTGAAAACAACGGGTGAAATTTGCGCCGCGACTTGAACCAACTTTTAACAACGATGTTCGGCGTTTCAGCTTGATCTGTCCGCCTGAAGTAATGGGACTTTTAGGATATGAAAATTCCTCATCCGATTCCATATCAAGGAAGCAAACGGCATCTTGCCGCCGACATTTTGCGGTACTTTCCGGGTGATGTGGAAACGCTCTATGAGCCGTTTGCGGGTTCGGCGGCGATTACAATTGCGGCGGCTTATAATTCACTGGCTAGTAAATTCGTTCTAAATGATTTTAATAAGCCGCTTATTGATTTGTGGCGCGAAATCATAAATCATCCATCCCAAATCGTATCCGGCTATGCCGACTTGTGGCACGCTCAACATGAAAGAGAGAGACTTTATTATGATTTCGTAAGGGACGAATTTAATAAAGCGACACGCCCGGATTATCTGCTTTATTTGCTCGCCCGTTGCGTCAAAGCTGCTGTTCGTTACAACTCGAACGGTGAATTTAACCAAAGCCCCGATAACCGTCGAAAAGGCGCATATCCTGACACAATAAAAAAGCATGTTTTCGGCGCATCCGGTCTTTTGCGAGGAAAGACAAAGTGTTTGTCGCTTGATTACCGCGAAGCACTCCATAATGCAGGAAAACGCGACCTAGTTTATCTTGACCCACCATATCAAGGCGTTTGTGGAAAACGTGACCCACGTTATTTACAGAGTGTTGCTTTTGATGCCTTCGTTGCAAATCTTAATGAATTGAATGATAAAGGAATCAGTTTTATCGTCAGCTACGACGGAAGAACCGGTGACAAAATCTTTGGCAAGCTTTTACCCTCTTTCCTCAACTTGCATCGGGTAGAAGTACATGCCGGTAGGTCTTCACAATCTACATTGTTAGGCAGAAACGATACAACATACGAATCGCTATACATCTCTCCCGCTTTGGCTGAGCGTCTGCATGATGGGGTGTCTTTGTGTGAGATAAATCCAACGGAAATATCGAAGATGGAGGCTTCATCGTGAAGCAAGATTTACCGGAGGAATTTCTAAAGCTCTGCCACAGCGTTAAGAGCAAAAGACCTAAAACCGTTATCGAACACATCATTGAACACGGCTTTATTACTACCGAAGAACTCAAGAACAAATACGGATACAATCATCCGCCGCGCGCCGCCCGTGATGTTCGAGAGCAAGGCATACCGCTTGAAACTTACAGAATTATTGCGGGCGACGGGCGAAGTATCGCCGCATATAGATTCGCTGACCTGTCCAAAGTTCGCGCCGATAAATTATCGGGCAGAACAGTCATTTCCAAAGAATTCAAACGAAAGCTGCTTGAACATTACGGCTCAATTTGCGGTGTTCACAACGATCCGCTTGACGAAAGATATTTGCGGGTTGACCATCGCGTACCTTTTCTTGTTGCCGGAGATGTGCCGTCTAGTGACCGAAATGTGGACGATTACATGCTGCTTTGCGGTTCTGCAAACAGGGCGAAGTCATGGTCATGCGAGCATTGTGTCAATGGACTCGAATTGAAAGACGAATCAATGTGCAAAACCTGTTACTGGGCATCTCCTGAAGGATACTCCCATGTTGCCATGCAGGACATTCGACGCCTTGACATTATTTGGAGCGGAGAAGAAGTCAAAGACTATGACCGATTGAAAAAGGAAACAGCGGAGCTACAACAGGATGTTCCCTCGTATATCAAAGCAATTATTAAGAAACATGTCGCTGATGAATAATGCTATAGCGAACAGACATCAAGGAAAAGCGTTCCGCACACGCGGCAAGTCAGGCACGGCGGCGCGTGGTCTGCCGCCGTGCAATTCCGCGCCGCATGAGCGCGTCGGTTGTTGTCCGAGCGGGAAGGTTTTTGCGCGACTGACCGGACATGAAGCCGACGCGAGGAGTCCGGTCGTCGGGTCAATGTCAACCGTGACCGTACCGACGAGTCGCATCGAGCCGTCGGGCATCAATGCGCCGCGCCCTTCGAGTGTCGGTGTCATGCTGCGCCCGCGTGTCGGGTTCGGCAAGTCGGGCAGGGCGACGGGCGCGCCGGATGGAGGTTCGATAACGGGAAGTTCCGGGACAGTCGTCGTTTCGTAGTCGTCGTTAAAAGCGGTTTCATCCTGATACTGGTCAAGTGTCGGAACGATGGGCGCAAGCGGGGCGGTGTTGCCGACGAACAGTTCAAGGCGTTTGACGGGATTCTGAACGACGCCGTTGACATCAATTATCGCGGGTGCTTCGGGGTCAACGAGTCCGCCTGTGCGCGCATCTATTTCGGCTTGCGTGACTCCGGCGGGCATCTGCCAATCACCCGTCCATTCAGGGTGTTCCGCGAGCGCGGATGACATGAAATCTTCCCAGATGGGAAGCGCGGAATCCGAACCTTTTAATCCCAACTCCGAACCGTCGTCAAAGCCGACATACACCGCGCAGACGAGTTCGGGCGTGTATCCGGCAAACCATCCGTCGCGCGACGTGCCGGTTTTGCCCGCCACGTTGTATTTGAATTTGTGGGCGCGAAGTTTCGCCGCCGTGCCGCGATTGACGACATCGCGCATAAACGAAGTCATGATAAACGCGACTTCGGGGCGCATAACTTCCGTTTGCTGTCCGACGGGAGCGGCGATGGTTTCGCCTTCGCCGGTCGTGATGCGGTTGATGGCGATGGGGGCGACGCGCTTGCCGCCGTTGGCGAACGCGGTATAAGCCGACGCGATTTGAAGCGGCGTCGCTTCGTTCGTCCCCAGAGACATCGCCGGATAAGGGCGTTGCGGGCGTGGCAGTCCGGCTTTCGCGGCGAGGTTCATCACGCGCCCGATGGTGACTTCCATTGCCACGTCAACCGTCACGACGTTTAAGGATTTAACGAGGGCGTCGCGCAATGTGACGGGCTTGTTCGAGTAAGCATCGGCGTAGTTGCCGGGTGCGTAAGTTTGATTATCGAACGCAAATTCTTTCGGCTTATCTTCGTACATCGTCGCGGCGGTGATGACGCGCGGTATCGGGTCGAACGCCGTGTTGAGAGCGGTCGCATAGACGAACGGTTTGAAGACCGAACCGGGTTGACGCATCGCATCGGTCGCGCGATTGAAAACACTCTTTTCGTAATCGCGCCCGCCGACCATCGCCACGACTTCGCCCGTCTTGGCGTTCATCGCCACGAGTGAAGCTTGAAGCGTTCCCGGCGGAACTTTCTTGGCATAGATTTTATCGAGGGCGGCGAGTTGCTTCGTCACAGCCTTGTACGCCGCACGCTGTAAGTCCATATCAATCGTGGTGTAGATGCGAAGCCTCTCGGCAGCACTCGCATCGGCAAGTGTCTCGGAAAGTTCTTCCTGCGCGTAGTCTATAAAGTACGGCGCGTCGGTCGTGTCGAGACGGTTGCGCGTCGGTGTGACTTTGAGCGGAGTGCTTCGCGCCTGCGCGATTTTCCCCGCTTCGGCGGCATTGGCTTCAAGCATCGAAGCGAGAACCTGATTGCGTCGCTCGGTCGCGTTCTGCAAATTCTTGTAAGGGTTATAACGGTTCGGGCTGCGAATAATTCCGGCGAGGAAAGCCGATTCTTCGAGCGTGAGTTCCGAAACGTCTTTGTTGAAATATGCGTTCGCGGCTCTGCCGAAACCTTTGATGGCGAAGCCCGACGATTGACCTAAATAAACTTCGTTCGCATAGAGAGCGAAGATTTCTTCTTTCGATAATCGCGTTTCGATAATCACCGACATGTAGGCTTCGGCGATTTTGCGACTCCAAGTTTTTTCCGGTGACAAAAGTAGATTTTTAACGAGTTGTTGCGTGATTGACGAACCGCCCTGATTTGAAATCGGCGAACTCTTGTCGTTATCGTAACGCCGCAAAAGGGCGCGGGCGATGCCGCGAAAGTTGATGCCGTGATGCTCGAAGAAGGTGCGGTCTTCGGTGACGGTGATTGCCTTGACGAGATGCGCGGGCAGGTCACGGAAGCCGATGATTTTTCGCTTCTCACGCTCATCGCCCGTGACCGAACTTATCTGTTCCGGCTCAAGCAGAGCGTCTTTCACATTCGTCTGGGAGTCGCTATCGGTGAGACTCTGAATTTTCTTACCCGCCTTATCGAACTTAATGGTCAGCGAGGGAAACATCGGCGCGCCGTCAATGATGCCCGACTCGTTCGGCATGATGTTCAACGTCGCGCCGCTGACTTCATAACGCCCGCGCTCGGCTTCCGCCTGTTGATTCTTTTCGACGTAGCCCGCGCGTTTGAGGCGCGCGATGATGTCGTCGGGCGTCGTCGCGTCGCCCGTTTGTATGCGTTTCGGAGCGGAATAAATCCCTGCCGTGCGCGTAAAGACTTCGCCGCGCAAAAGCTTGTCAATGCGCGCCGAAAACGTCGTGTAATAATATCCAAGCACGCCGATTGTGATGAGAGTTAAAAGAATCACGGGAACGACGGTGAACGGGCTTAACACGAAGCGCATCGCGCGGCGCATAAAACTCGTGGGCGGTTCTTGGTATTTGACGATGCGCGGGGAGCGCGGCGAACGTCCGGCGGATGATGAATTTCGTAAAGGCATTTTTATTTCAGGCAGAAGTTTCAAGCGAAGGTTTTTATTTGAAGCGGAAGCCGGAAGCGGCATCACACGCTTGTTTGACTGTAATACCCCGCTTCCATCCGTGTCTAGCATTCGCATCAAAGGTTTAATTGACAGACGTTTCAAACACGGGCGAACATCGCATGAAACAAGGCGAAGATTTGATGCGTCACGCAACGAGGCGTGATGCTTATGCTTGAGTAATGCAAACGGCATCTCGCGTTTATTAACACGACAACGAACATGATTTGGCGACCACGACACAACGCGCCCGACGACATACGCCGCATCGTCATCACCAGCACCAGATGGATCGGCGACGCGGTGATGAGCGTTCCCGCGCTTCGTGAAGCGCGTCGCCTTTTCCCGCACGCGCACATTACGCTTGCCGCCGGAGCGTGGGCGCGTGACGTGTTCGCGGAAGCCAATTTCTTCGACGAGCTTTTGTGCCTCGATGTGCCTCAAGCTAAAACGCTCAAGCGCGTGTGGCGTCAGGCTCGAATCTTATCCGGCGGTAATGGGGCGCGTTATGACTTGGCGATTATTTTGCAAAACTCGTTCGCGTCCGCCGTCGTGCCGTTTATCGCGCGCGTCAAAAGGCGCGCGGCTTATGCGACCGACGGACGCCGCGCCTTGCTCACCGATTCAATCGCAGTTCCGGCGTGGCGTTCAGACAGACACGAAGTTTTTTATTACCTGAATCTCGTTCGACAAGTCGCGGACGGGATGAACGTCGCGGTTGATTTCGATGCCGTGCTGCCGCCGATTGACTTGCGCGTCTCTGGTGAAAGACGACAAGCCGCGCGCGAGATTTTGACGCGGCACAAAGCGGACATATCGGCTGCTTCATCGCGCCCCGTCGTCGTGATATGTCCGGGTTCGACGAACAGCCGCGCCAAGCGTTGGGGTGTCGAAAGTTACGCGAAGCTTGCCGATTGTCTTGTGCGCGAAGCAAACGCGGAGGTCGCCTTTATCGGCGCGAAGATGGAGATGGATGTGACGCGCGCCGTCATCGAACGAATGCGCGAACGTGCGCTTGTGTTGACCGGACAGACGACGCTTGCCGAAACCGTCGCGGTGTTGAGCGTCGCGGATTTGGTGATTTCCAACGACACGGGTCCGGCGCACATCGCGGCGGGACTCAATCGCCCGACGCTCGTGATTTTCGGCTCGACCAATCCGGTGACGACCGCCCCGTTTTCACCGCTCGCGGAAGTGATACGCGAACCGCCCGCGTGCGCTCCGTGCATGTTGCGCGATTGCCCGATTGACCACCGTTGCATGACGGCAATCACCGCCGAACGTGTGTTCGAGCGGGCGATGCGAACACTGAAACAAAACGGTGCGAACGTATCAACGGCATTTCAAAGCAAAGCATAAAATTGAAAATCTCGAATTTGAGATTTCAAATTTCTCTAATTCACCCAACCTCCGCTCACCTCCGTTATGCCTCCGTTCATCTCCGTTTTACTACCTCTTCTCAACTTGACTCAACGCACTCTGATTTTATGAAGAACGCGAATTTGTGATATTGATAACTCCATATATGGAAGCCGCTACACAACCCCGACCCGCTATTTTCATTGACCGCGACGGAACGATTTCCGAAGAAGTCGGTTACGTCAATCACCCTTCGCGCTACAAAGTTTATCCTTACGCGGCGGAAGCCGTGCGGCTCATCAACCGCGCCGGTTGGCTCGCGTTTCTCGTCACCAATCAAGCCGGAGTCGCGCGCGGTTATTTCGCGGAAGACATGATTTCCACTGTCCATAACTTACTCGTCGCGGAACTCGCACGCGGCGATGCAAAACTCGATGCGATTTATTACTGCCCGCATCATCCGACCGTCGGCGCGCCGCCCTATCGTCTCGCGTGCGATTGCCGCAAGCCGCAACCCGGACTCATCACACGCGCCGCCGCCGAACACAACATAGATTTAACCCGCAGTTGGATGATTGGCGACCGCGCCAGCGACATCGAACTCGCCCGCAACGCGAATGTTCACGGCGCGTTCGTACTGAGCGGCTACGGGCGCGGCGAATGGGAACACAGCCGCCACACCTTTACACATCAACCCGAACTCGTCGCGGAAAACCTGCTCGACGCCGTGACGCAAATCCTCGCCGTGAATCTTGATAAAAAGTAATTCGGCGGCTTTCGTTTTATCACCATGACAAAATTACTAACTCTCATTTTCGTTCTTCTCATCTCCTACAAGTCTTTGATGGCGCAAAGCAAAACAAGTGAAACACCTGTCGTGAAAGGTGATGCGAATGCCTGTGAGATAAATGCCGCATGGTTTGACAGATTGGCGAACACTTTGCGCGAAAACGATGAGCGTTTGTTCGTAGTCGCTCGTTTAGGCAAAGGTGAAGTCTCGCGTGATTTTAATCGCCGTCGCTTATCCAATGTCCGCATCTATTTTCAAAACAACTGGAAGATTGATGAGAAAAGAATGGTATTTGCTGAGGGGGAGAAAATTAGAGAGGAAGGACGCATTGAGTTTTACATCGGCAGTAAGTTGATGCTTGTTTCGCTGGTTAAGCTTGGTAGAGATATATGCGTTGACTGTTGTGGTTCTCTTGACCTTAGATACTATGGTATGACGGGCAAAACGTATTATGGTAGAAAGAAAGATAAGCCTAAAAGAAGAAGGCGTTAGTTCTCGCTGCCCTCGAATAATTTGCTGAACGCGGCACGATCAAGCTTCTTTTGACGAACCAAAACCTGAAAACTTCTCTGACAAGCATCGTCAATGCTTTCGCCGGAAAGCGTGTCGTCGTGATTGGCGACCTTATCGCTGACCGTTTCATTTACGGCGAAATCAGTCGCGTGTCGCGCGAAGCTCCCGTGTTGATTTTGAAGCATGAGCGCACCGAAACCGTTCCCGGCGGAGCGGCGAACTGCGCTTATAATCTCGCCGCGCTCGGCGCGCACGTCTCAATCTTCGGCGTCGTCGGAAAGGATGAATCGGGTGCGGCTCTGCTCGCAAAACTCGCTGCGGCGAACATTGATACAAGCGGCGTGGTACAAGCTTCCGACTTTACGACCACGACGAAGATGCGCGTTCTCGCGGGCAGCGCGCATTCGACAAAGCAGCAGATGATTCGCGTTGATTACGAAGACGCGAATGCAAACAAATCAAATCACGATTCGCCTCACAATTCGCAAATCGTCCGCGCCCTCGAACGCATCAAGTCCGATTCAACTCACAACTCATTCAATAACCAATCTCATAATATCGCCGCGCTTATCATTTCCGATTATAATTACGGCGTCGCAAATGAAGCGGTCATCAGCGCGGCGCGTGACATCAAACGTCTTTGCAACGCGCCCGCCGTCGTTGATTCGCGTTACCGCTTACGAGACTTTACGGGTTTCACCGCCGCGACGCCGAACGAAAGCGAAGTCGAAGAATTATGCGAACGGCGTTTTGACAATGAAGCCGACCTTGCGAACGCGGGCGCGGATTTGCGCCGCCGACTTGTGTGCGATTCCCTGTTGATTACGCGCGGCAGTCACGGCATGATGCTGTTTGAAGACGACGAAACTTTAACCCGCATTGCCGCCGTCGGTGGACGCGAAGCCGTTGATGTGACGGGGGCGGGCGATACGGTCATCGCCGCTTTCACGCTCGCCCTTGCCGCGAAAGCTTCACCGCAGGACGCGGCGCACATCGCCAACCACGCGGGCGGACTCGTCGTGATGAAACGCGGCACGGCAACCGTCACCGCATCGGAACTACTTGATGCGCTTAAACATTCATCACGATAACAAAGGTTCGGCGGTTTTTCATAAATTGCCACTGGCTTTAGCTAGTGGACAGCGAAACCTAATGAACTTAGGCTTTAGCCAAATCTTATGAGACAAAATAACATCCTTGTGGCATCAGCCTAATTTGTTCGGCTAAAGCCGAGAGTTATTGATTCGTTCCACTAGCTAAAGCTAGTGGCAATTTATCAAGACATTTTTTCAATAACTGTCCGAACCATTGCATAAACATCACCATGAAAAACCCTGAAAAAATTCTCGGCGTGCTGTTTCTTCTTATCGCCGTGTTCGATGTGACACGCGGCGATTGGCTCGGCTTCGCACTGCTCGGCATCACGGGCGCGGGTTTGCTTTTTCGCTCCGACCAAATCAAATTACCGCGTTCGATTGAAATCATGCTCGGCATCGTGATTGCCGTTCTGCTCATCGCCCGCTTCATACGTTATTTCTAAATCGAACGCTCTAATCGAATCTTTCCCTTTATCGCTTAAACCCAAAATGCACGCACCGGACGCCAACCCTCTATCCTCAACCAATCGCATACTCGAACGTTCGCGCCTCGTCGCGCGGATTGCGATTGCCCGCCGCGACCGCAAACGCATCGTCTTGGCGAACGGTTGTTTCGATGTGCTTCACGTCGGACACATACGCTATCTCGAAGCCGCGCGCGCGCAAGGTGATTTGCTTGTCGTCGGCATCAATTCCGACGAGCAGGTGCGACGGCTCAAAGGTGAACATCGCCCGTTTGTGCCGGAACGTGAACGCGCCGAAGTCATCGCCGCGCTTCGCTTCGTGGACATCGTGACCGTCTTCACCGAACCGACGGTGGAAGCTTTGCTGCTCGCCCTCAAACCCGACTTTCACGCCAAAGGCACGGATTACACCGAAGACACTGTTCCCGAACGCGACGTGGTGCGCTCTTATGGCGGGCGCGTCGTCATCGTCGGCGACCCGAAAGATCATTCGTCAACTGAAATTCTTGAGAAGGTGACAAGTGACGAGTGACAAGATAAAACTTGTTCTTACTTGTCACTCGTCATTTGTCACTTATGCACTCACCTTACCCGGTTAAGATTTTACAGCCCGATTCATCGGGCTTTCCGCCGCAGGCGGCACATAGCCACGCGATTTATCGCGTGGTCGCTTTCAAGCAGAATCCGAAAGGGCGTTTTAACGTCCTTCTCCCTTTGGCTTGAGCCACCGGATTAGAAGCCCGGTGAACCGGGCTAAGAATTATTACCCGACTGACCACGCGATAAATCGCGTGGCTATCTACCCTACGGGAAAGCCTCGTGAACGAGGCTGAAAACCAAAACCGTGTAAGGTTATGCATATACTCGTTGTCAAACTCGGCAGCATAGGCGACATCGTACACACGCTTCCCGTCGTGGCGGCGATGCGTGAAAGCTTGCCCGGTGCGCG
>JBGTMR010000188.1:0-3402 GCA_041743485.1 Pyrinomonadaceae bacterium | reverse complement strand
AATCTCGGTACGGCGCACATTGAGTTTAAGCCGAACTTTTACGACTTCAAACACACGCACGCTTTTCAAGTCCAAGAATTTCGTCGCCCGGAGTTTGAAGTCACGGCTAAGACTTCGGAAGCACCGCACTTTGTCGGGGCGTCCGCGACGGCGACGATGACGGCGAACTATTTCGCGGGCGGCGGGTTGGCGGATACGGAAGTCGAATGGAACGTGCGCGCGAAGCCGACGAATTACACACCGCCGAACCGTGATGATTACACGTTCGGCAAGTTCGTCGCGTGGTGGCGTGATGCGGATGATGACGATGATGAGACGACGGAACGGGAGTTCAAATCTCGCACCGATGCGGCGGGCAAGCATAGTTTGAGAATGGATTTTGATGCGGTGAATCCGGCGCGTCCGTCGAGTGTCACGGCGGAAGCGAAGATTAAGGATGTCAACCGTCAGACGTTCGCGGTGACGACGGTGATGCTTGTGCATCCGGCTGATGTGTATGTCGGCGTGCGGTCGAATCGGACGTTTGTGCAGGCAGGGGAAGCGTTTGAGATTGAATCAATCGTCACGGATTTAGACGGGCGCGCGGTGGCAAATCGTGAGGTCGCGTTGCGCCTTGTGCGGCTTGATTATGTGTTTGAAAAAGGCGAGTGGGTACGGAAAGAGACGGACGCGCAAGAGCAAACGATTCGCAGCGCGGGCGCGGGTGTTAAGACTCGTTTTAACACGAAGCAGGGCGGGGAATATCGCTTGACGGCGCGTGTGCGGGATGAGCGCGGGCGGGCGAACGGAAGCGAGTTGTCGTTGTGGGTGGCGGGCGGAAAGTTGCCGCCACAGCGCGAAGTCAAGCAAGAGGAAATCGAATTGATTCCGAATCGCAAAACTTACGCGGGCGGCGAGGTGGCGGAGATACTCGTTCAATCTCCGTTCGCTCCGGCGGAAGGCGTCGTGACGCTCAGGCGTTCCGGCTTGCTTCGCACCGAACGCTTCTCGATGAATGAAAATTCTTATACGTTGCGCGTGCCTCTGGAAGAAGCGATGACGCCGAACGTGCATTTGCAGGTGAACCTTGTGGGTGCGGCTTTGCGCGTTGACGATGCGGGGAACGTGCAAAGCGATTTGCCGAAGCGTCCGGCGTATGCGAGCGGTGAAATCAAGTTGGAGATTCCGCCTGTGACGCGCCGCTTAAACGTCAAAGCGTCGCCGCGTGCGACGACGCTTGAACCGGGCGCGGAGACGATTGTGGATGTCGAAGTGAAAGACGCGAACGGGCGAAGCGTCGAAGGCACGGACACGGCTCTCGTCGTCGTTGATGAATCCGTGCTGGCACTCACGAACTATAAATTGCGTGACCCGTTGAGCGTGTTTTATGCGGAACGCGATGAAGATACGAGCGATTATCACTTGCGCGAAAAGGTAGAGTTAGCAAGCGCGGAAGATGTGCGGCTGCTTGCGGGTGATGATGTTAGTGAAGGTGGCGGTGGTGCGGGCGGCGATGGAGTTGTTGTCAGCAGGCTGATGAGTTTGCCAATGGCGATGGCGGTGAAGGCGGATGCTGCACTGTTTAGTTTGGAAACATCAACGTCATCTACTGCAAGCATGAGTAAGCTGCCATCGGCAAGTCTAATGCCTGATGAATTACAAAAGGAAATTAAAATCCGCCAAAACTTCAACGCCCTTGCCGTTTTCGCGGCTTCGTTTCCGACGGATAAAAACGGGCGGGCGAACATCAAGGTAAAACTTCCCGACAACTTGACGCGCTATCGCGTGATGGCTGTCTCCGTCGCGGGCGGAAAACTTTTCGGCACGGGCGAAGCCGCTATCACCGCGCGTCAGCCTTTGATGGTGCGCCCTTCGCTGCCGCGCTTTCTTAATTTCGGTGACACGGCGGAACTGCCCGTCATCGTGCAGAATCAAACGGACGAACCTGTGAACGTCAACGTCGCGGTGCGTGCATCGAACGCCGATTTAACCGAAGGCGCGGGAAGGCGCGTCACCGTTCCGGCGAATGATCGCATAGAGGTTCGCTTTCCCGTCGCGGCAATCAAACCCGGCACGGCGCGCTTTCAAATCGTCGCCGCATCGAACCTCAAATCCGATGCCGCCGAAATCTCGCTGCCCGTTTATAGCCCGGCGACGACGGAAGCCTTTGCGACTTACGGCACGATTGACGAAGGCGCAATCAGGCAAGCCGTGAAAGCTCCCGCCGATGCCGTCAAGACTTTCGGCGGCTTGGAAATCACACTCGCCTCGACGCAGTTGCAAGAACTGACCGACGCGGTGATTTACCTGTACCGTTATCCTTACGAATGCAGTGAACAACTCGCGTCGCGCATCATCTCTATCGTCGCGCTGAAAGATGTTCTCGCGGCTTTCAAGACGAAAGATTTGCCGGATGCGAATGCGATGCGCGCATCGGTCAATCAAGATTTGCAACGTCTCGCGGGCTTGCAAAACGAGGACGGCGGCTTCGATTTCTGGCAACGCGGGCGCACCTCAAACCCGTTTGTTTCCGTTCACGTCGCGCACAGTTTAGCGAGAGCGAAGGCGGCGGGTTTCATCGTTTCCCCGGAGACGATGAAACCCGCGCAAGATTATTTGAAGAACATCGAAAGCAAAATCCCGAAAACTTATAGTCAAACATCTCGACGCGCGATTATCGCTTACGCGCTTTATGTTCGCGCCCTTATGAATGACCGCGATGCGGGACGTGCGCGTAAGTTAATCGCCGAAGCGGGCGGGGTTGAAAAGCTTTCGCTCGAATCGCTCGGCTGGTTATTACCCGTTTTAGCGAACGATAAATCTTCCGCCGTCCAAGTCGAAAACATCCGTCGCCACCTAAACAACCGCGTCACCGAAACCGCCGGAGCCGCGCACTTCGCGGACGATTACACGGACGGCGAATATACGATTTTGCATTCCAACCGTCGCGCCGACGGCGTGCTGCTCGATGCTTTAATCGGCGACCAACCACAGAGCGATTTGATTCCGAAACTCGTGCGCGGACTTTTGGGAAACCGCACGCGCGGACGTTGGACGAACACGCAAGAAAACGTCTTCATCCTGCTCGCCCTCAATCGTTATTTTCAAACTTACGAAAGTGCGACGCCCGACTTTACGGCGCGCGTCTGGTTGGGCGAAGGCTACGCCGGACAGCAAACATTTCAAGGACGCACGGCGGAGCGTCAACGTCTCAACTTGCCGATGACGCAACTTGTCGAACGCACCGCCAAAGGCGCGGAAAACCTGACTATCGGCAAGCAGGGCGCGGGGCGTTTGTACTTTCGCATCGGCACGACTTACGCACCCGCGAACTTAAAACTCGATGCCGCCGATTACGGTTTTCAGATTGAAAGAACTTACGAAGCGGTTGACGATAAAACCGATGTCACACGCGACGCCGAT
>JBGTMR010000187.1:0-3119 GCA_041743485.1 Pyrinomonadaceae bacterium | reverse complement strand
CCCGCGATGAGCGCGCCCATGTCCAACGACACGACGCGCTTCTCCTTCAAACTTTCCGGCACGTCGCCGCGAATGATGCGTTGCGCCAAACCTTCGACAATCGCGGTCTTGCCGACGCCCGGCTCGCCAATCAGCACGGGGTTATTTTTCGTCCGCCGTGAGAGAACCTGAATCGTGCGCCGTATCTCATCGTCGCGCCCGATGACGGGATCAAGTTTGCCGCCTTCCGCCGCCTTCGTTAAATCGCGCCCGTACTTTTCCAGAGATTCATAAGTCGCCTCAGGGTTCTGCGTCGTGACGCGCTGCCCACCGCGCACTTGCTTGAGCGCGGCTTGTAGTTTCTCACTTGTCAAACCCGCTTCCTTCAGCACGCGCGCCGATGCGCCGCCCAAACCTTCTTTGTCCGCGACGATGACGAGCAGGAAATGCTCTATCGAAACGTAATCATCTTTTAAGGCTTTCGCTTCGTCTTCGGCTTGCACAAACAAACGATTCAAGCGACCCGTGACGTACACGTCGCCGACGCCGCCCGAAGGCGACGACACGCGCGGGACTTTGGCGAGTTCGCCTTCCGTGCGACGCCGTACCGCGTCCACGTCAATCCCCGCTTTTTCTAAAATCGAAGCGGCAAGCCCGCCGTCTTGGTCAAGCATCGCAAGCAACAGATGCTCAACGTCAATTTGTTGATTTTGGCGGCGCATCGCTTCCGATTGCGCCGCGCGCAGTGCATCCTGCGCCCGTTCAGTTAATCGGTTGATGTCCATGATTTTTCTCTAATCTCCGTCATAATGAAAGGTGAAACTTGAAGGTCAAAGGCACAAGGCAGGCAAAGTAATCTTCAATCTTTTCATTTCGCCCTTCGACCTTCACCCTTCAACTTTGCTTCAACGGCGTGGCAAAAGCGGCTTGTCTATCGCTCGACATGCCGCTTCACCTCGCCTTAGCGAACATTTAGATGCTTGTGATTGCCCGCGCGTTCCATGCCGCATAAATCAACACCAGCTTAACGAATATGCCGCTTCCACTCATCCACTTCGCTTCGTGTTCGACGCGCTCCCAACACAAATGCCGCGATGAACGCCACGACGCTTAAACCGATTAGCGGCACGCGCAACCCCGCACTCGTCATACCCAATCCCGCCAGCACCACACCCGCCACCGTCAACGCCCACAATATCGCATCCCAACTTTTCACTTGTGCTTCTCTCCTCTTAAAAATCCCTTTTGACATCAAAGGGCGAGTGCCGCTTTCAAGCCGCCACACTCACCCCGATTGCCGATGTTCAATATCGAAAGCAGGTCTTTCATATTTAACATTGAACCTCAAACTTGCTCATCCCTTTCCCGCTTTGACCCGGCGGAGCGAATGAATCTCGCTCGCAATCGCGCGTCCTTGCGCCCCGCTGCCCGTTTGGGCTTCGGCAAGTTTCATCAGTTCGTCCGGCATCCATTTATTAACGCCTTCAGTTAAAGATTTTTCGATGCCGATTGAGCGGTCATGCCAAGTATCCTGCGCTCCCGTGTTGCCGTGTTCGCGCTCATAAACTTCCGTCTGCTCTAAACACAACACGATTCCGGTGGCGACCTCCGCCCAGCTTTTCATCTGAATCCCGCGCGCGATGACGGACAGCCCCGCCGACCAATCCTCTTGCGGCGCGCGGTTATCCTGTTCAGGGATAGTCAAAGTGTGCATAGACGGAAACGCCTTGCCGTCATATTCACCGGCAAGCGTCTTACTCAATTCCTTGTACGACATCTGCCCGCGTTCACCGCGTATCGCTTGCGCGCGACGGAAAATATCGGAAACTGATGTCGGCGCACTTGTGTCTTGTGCCATGCGGATTTTCTCTCCTCGTAAATTTACGTTTTCGTTTGGCAAACATCATAACAAACCCGGAAGTCGAAAATCGAAATTCGGCTTCCTTCACTTCCGACACAAACTTATTTACCAATCTACAAAGCACTGTTAAATTGCTCTTTGTGAGGCAACAAGCATGAGCAAAATTATCATTCGTCTCTGATGTCTGGACACTTATCAGGAGTGTCCCGAAGGGACTTGTGACAATAGCCCAGCGATTCATCGCTGGGTTAGCATCGAACAGAGTTTCTAGTCCCGCAAGGGACGACTGAAACTTCGTGCGACATAGATTCAGCCGTCCCTGACGGGACTCTAGGATATAATTGGCTTGTTCCCAGCGATGAATCGCTAGGCTATTATCAACCGTCCCTGACGGGACGAAAATATGTCCAGACTTCAGCATTCGTCTTTCTTGCAAAAGACGTGACTTAAATTCTTCTTGACAAAATCAATGGGACGGACAAATAAGCGAATGCTTTTGTCACAAACCGTTTGATTGCGATAACGGGTGATAGCCGGGTGTCCGAAGTAGATTTAGACTTTGAATGGGATGAAGACAAAGCCGCCGCTAATCTCAAAAAGCACAGAATTAGCTTTGAGGAAGCTAAGACGGTTTTTGCCGACCCTTTCGCAATCACGGTTGACGACCCGAATCATTCGGTTGATGAATGTAGATTCGTTGATACCGGAACGTCCGCCGACGGAAAGATTCTGGTTATTTCTTACACCGAACGCGAGCGGAAAATCCGACTCATCAGTTGCCGCAAAGCCACCAAAACGGAACGCAAAATATATGAAGAAAGAGAAAATTTCTAAACCGCAAAATCAAGAAACCAACGACATGTCGCCGGAGTACGATTTTCGCGGCGGAGCGCGCGGCAAGCACTACAAGGCATACCGGCGCGGTCACACGGTAACGATTCATAAATCGGACGGAACAACGCAAGTCCAGCATTTCAAACTCGAAGAAGGCGCGGTGATGTTAGAGCCGGACGTGCGCGAGTATTTCCCCGATTCGGAAACCGTGAACAACGCGCTGCGCGGGTTAATTACATTGCTGCCGAGAAAGCCCAAAGCAAGAGCGCGAACCTGATGTCGGGACACTTTTCCGTCCCGTCAGGGACGATTGAGAATAGCCCAGCGATTTATCGCTGGGTAAGAGGTTAATCTTCGCAAGTCCCGTAGGGACGGCTGAACTCAGGGCGGAACTTCAGCCGTCCCTACGGGACTGGAATCTGCTTACCGGGTCGTCCCAGCGATA
>JBGTMR010000186.1:0-16259 GCA_041743485.1 Pyrinomonadaceae bacterium | reverse complement strand
GCTTTCGACTTTCTCGATATGCGCGGGCGTGTCTCGCAACTGGAACAAAACGAACTCGAACGTGAGCGCACGCCCGCCGTGTAAAAGGCGACACAATCATCGAATAAGGAGTTTTACTTATGAGTACGCAAGAGATACTCGCTGCGATTAACGGCTTGCCGTTCAATGAACGTGTGGCACTAATTGAACAACTCACACTTTCCTTGCATGAAGAACAGCCGCAAGCACCGGATAAAACAGATATTCAAGCACCGTCAAATGTCATAACCGCGACAACTCATACTCCGGTTACAGACCGCTTGTTTGGCGCGTTCAAGACAGACGCGCCGCCAACCGATGAGGAAATCAGAGAGGATTACACAGTTTATTTAGCGGAGAAGTATTCTTGATGCGCGCGTTACTTGATACGGATGTCGTTCTCGACTTAATGCTCGCCCGTTCACCGTTCGATATAAACGCGCAGTTAATTTTCAAGTATGCCGAACTAAAAACATTTGGTGCGTATATCTCGGCAATCACACCCCTCAACATCTTTTACATCGGGCGCAAGATACTCGGCGGCGACGCAATGCGGCAGAGAATCGCCGACCTACTTATCATCGTTCAGGTGTGTGCAATCGAAGCAACAACTATCAGCGACGCGCTCATATCACCACTTAAAGATTATGAAGATGCGGTGCAACATGCAGCGGCAATCGCAAGCAATCTCGATGCTGTTGTGACACGCAACACCAAAGACTTTCGCCACGCGCGTTTGCCGGTTTATGACCCGGCTGAATTTGTTAAAAAATTAGAGGCTGTTTAAGAATGGCGCAAAAAAGAACCGGATGCGGGTGTTTAATCGCGGTGTTGATTGTTATCGCAATCATCATCTTCGGCGTGCTTTATTACTTACGCACGCGCCGCACAGAGGAACAACTGCCGCCGCCATCGGGCGGACAACTTAATGTCCACGTCCTCGACATCGGGCAGGGCGATTCAATTTTAATTCGCACGCCGTCAAACAGAGCGGTGTTGATTGACGCGGGCAATCCCGGCAACGGCAAAAAGATTCTCGCCGCCCTCAACGGTTACGGCGTCAGCCAAATTGATTTACTCGTCGCCACGCACGCCCACGCCGACCACATCGGGGCAGCGGATGAAGTCATCAAAGGCATCGCGGTCAAACAAGTTTTGGATTCCGGTGTCGAGAACGATACGAAAAACTATGCCGACTTTCTCGAAGCGATTGACACGCGCATGAGCGACCCCGACACATATTTAATCGCTCAAAAAAAATACTTAACCGCTGAACCAAACCAAAGATTTGATTTGGGCGACGGCGTTTTCTTAACCGTCCTCGCCCCGACGCAACCGCTTTTCAAAAAAGAAGATTTACGCGGCGGCGGTAATGAACCGAACGCCAACTCCATTATCATGCGGCTTGACTACGGCGAGTTTTCGATGCTGTTGACGGGCGATGCCGAAGCCCAAACCGAAGACCGTTTGATTCAAGCGGGCGCGCGCCTTGAAGCCGACGTTTTGAAAGTCGGGCATCACGGTTCGCGTTATGCGACATCGGAAGACTTCATCGAACGCGGGCGTTTTAAGGATGCGATTATATCCAATGGGGAAGATAATCGTTACGGGCATCCGTCGCAAGATGTCCTCAACCGTTTGCGTGCGGAGAACATCAACATCTATCGCACAGACCTTCAAGGCGACATCACCGTCACCTCAAACGGTAGTGAGCGTTATGAAATCAAAGCCGCGCGTGAAGCCTCACCGGGCGACATCGCTACGGGGCGCAAGCCTATCCGCGACGATTCTTCGCGCTCCGGCTTCATACAGTACGGCGACTTCGGACCCGCGCGCCGCCCGACGCAGGCAAACGCCAACACCAATAACCGCAATCGCAATGCGAACAACCCTAACGCCAACACGTCATCGCGCCGCGCTGCTAACCGTAACGCGAACCGCAACAATCGCGGCGGATAGCTTTGAAGTCTTAACCAATCCTTCGACGCAATTATTAAGGAACACTTCGCATGGCTGAACAGAAAAGCGAATCGGGAGAACCATCATCATCAGGCGAAACATCCGTCACCCTGCGCGCCGTCGTTGACCGCATCGAAGACGGCAATGTTGCCGTGTTGATGATTGATAACGATGACGACACGCAGATGCAACTCGACATCCCGCGTGTTTTGCTTCCATCTAAAAGTGATGAAGGAACGCACCTTCGCATCACGATTAAAATTGACAAAGAATCGCGCTCCGACACGGCGGAGCGTGTCAAAGCATTGCGTGAGAAACTGCTGAAAGGAAAATAATGACGACAACCGACGGTTCTCACAGCAGAATTTCCTATGCCGATTCCGGCGTCTCGATTGACCGCGCCAATGCCGCGAAAGAGCGAATCAAAATCCTCGCTGCCCGGACTTTCAACGCACGCACGCTGACGCAAATCGGAAGCTTCGGCGGTATGTTCGACGCCGCGTTTCCCGACATGACGCAACCGACACTCGTTGCATCCGCCGATGGTGTCGGCACGAAACTCAAAATCGCGTTTCTTACAAATACTCACCACACCGTCGGGCGCGACCTCGTTAATCACTGCGTCAACGACATCCTCGTACAGGGTGCGCGCCCATTGTTTTTTCTCGACTATATCGCCGCCGGAAAACTCGAACCCGACACCATCGCGGCAATCGTCGAAGGCTTGGCGAGAGGTTGTCGTGAAAACGGTTGTGTCTTGCTTGGCGGCGAAACCGCCGAAATGCCCGGCTTTTACGCGGACGGCGAATATGACATCGCGGGCTTTATCGTAGGCTGTGTTGACCGCCCGAAAGTCATTGACGGTTCGCGTATAAAAGTCGGTGATGTCGCGCTTGGTCTTCCTTCAAACGGCTTACACACCAACGGCTATTCGCTCGCCCGCAAACTTCTTTTCGAGGTCGCCGGATTTGCGCCCGCGACGCATCTTGACGAACTCGGCATGACGGTTGGAGCGGCATTGCTCGCGGAACACAAATCTTATCTTCCCGCGCTTCAAGGTTTGCTCGAACACGAACATCTTCACGCCCTCGCGCACATCACGGGCGGCGGACTCATCGAAAACATTCCGCGCGTTCTGCCCGAAAATTTAAGCGTTGAACTTGAGCGCGCGAGTTGGGAAACACCCGCCCTCTTTAATCTACTTCAACGGCTTGGCAACGTCTCCGAAGCCGAGATGCTGCGTACCTTCAACTGCGGCATCGGCATGGTCGTCATCTGCGCCGCCGAAGCTCACGATGAGATGACGAAGCATCTCGCCCGACATGGCGAAGCGGCGCGCGCGATAGGGCGCGTCGTTGAAGGCAACCGTGATGTGCGCTTGGTGTGATTCGTTTCATCTTCGTAGTCACCTTCAAAGTCGCTTTCATATTTCATGAAAAATCGTTTCGCACGCGAAGCTTTCAACCTGACGCTTATCATCTCCGGCATCCTCTCGGCGGGCTTGGGGTTGAAGGGCTTTCTCCTGTCGAGTCACTTCATTGACGGCGGCGTGACGGGGATTTCGATGTTGCTGGCGAACGTCTTGGGCTTGCCGCTCTCCGCCTTAATACTCGTCATCAATCTGCCATTCGTCGCGCTCGGTTATCGTCAGATAGGCAAGGTGTTCGCGGTCAAAAGCGCGTTGGCGATTGCCGGATTGTCACTGTGTCTGGAGTTCGTCAAGTATCCGACCATGACGCAGGATTTACTTTTGACGGCGATTTTCGGCGGCTTCTTTATCGGGGCGGGGATAGGTTTGGCGATACGCGGCGGCACGGTTTTGGACGGAACGGAAATCGCCGCCCTGTTGATAAGCAAAAGCAGTCATCTCTTGAAAGTCGGTGACGTGATTTTGATTCTCAACATCTTTATCTTCGCCGCCGCCGCGTTTTTTCTCGGCACGGACATCGCGCTTTATTCGATACTGACCTACTTCGCGGCGTCGAAGATGATTGACTTTCTGATTCACGGTATCGAGCAGTACACCGCCGTCACAATCATGTCCGAACGGAGCGAAGAAATCAGACAGGCTATCTTGCGCGACCTCAATCGCGGCGTGACGATTTACAAAGGGCGCGGCGGTTTGAGCGATGCCGAACAATCCATTCTCTACTGCGTCGTCACGCGCCTCGAAATCGGCAGCGTCAAAAATGTGGTGCGCGGCATAGATGAAACCGCGTTCGTCGTCACGCACGCCCTATCGGATGTTGACGGCGGCATCATCAAGAAACCGAAGTTGCATTGAAGGTTCGTTCGGTTAAGCCGTAACGTGTGCGGGTATATTCTTATGCAAGAGACGACGCATGAACAGGTAAAAAATGCTTGACGGATAAAACATGCTTGACAGTTTTCAGATGCTTTCGCTAGTATGCGCGGTCTTGTGCAGGGTTAGTGACCGCGAATGAAAGCAAGTCGCCCCGGCTGCCACCCGTTATATCCAAGTTTTATTACAATGATTTTCCGTTTTTCCCGTCAGTCCGTTGTTTAGATGAAGCGTGTCGTTTGACGACGTTCACACGCTTATCCGAAGCGGGCTTTTTTGTTTGTGCGCTTGTTTGAACCGCAATGTCAGGTCTGTTATCGAAACCCGATTCGGCTTGGTATCTCTCGCTTCAAATCAACCCACAGACTTCCACCCTCAACCACTGCGTTCCCCGTGATGAATCGCCCCGTGCGGCGTTCGTCGCCCGACGCTTAATGTGTTACTGAAATTGACAGGAGGATTAGTTAGCAATGTCGAAAATTATCGGAAAAGTGAAATGGTTCAACAACGCGAAGGGCTACGGCTTCATCGAGCAACCCGGCTCCAGCGACATCTTCGTTCATTACAGCGCGATTCAGGGCGACGGCTTTAAGACGCTCGAACAGGGTCAGGATGTCGAGTTCGAGGTCACGCAAGGACCTAAAGGACCGCAAGCCGAAAACGTCTATAAGACGGCGGAGGCAGAGGCGGCGGCGGCGGCTTAGTTCCGATTTTTGAATCGGCAACTTCCGGTGTCCGAACCTGTGAAGTGCCGGAACGATAAACGGGCGTGCGGCGTGTTCTATAAACTTAGAATACGCCGCACGCCTTTTGATTTTTAATAGGACTTTCTCACTTTTCGTTTTTCTTTGGGGTTTTTCTTCTCTTAATTTGAGATTTCAAATCTAAGATTTCAAATTTGAGAAAGCCCTATTTAAGTTCACGTCAATCGGCTTTTGCTTTGAAGACGACGCGCCCATCGTCAACCGAAATCATGTATCGCACCTGTTCACACGCGAGTTGCGCGCGCAAAGCATCGGTCTTGGCGGCGATTAAACGATGAAAGCGCGGGAACGAAAAATCGTCCGTCATTTCGCCGCACTGTTTTTTGGCTTCGACCATTGCGCCGTACAATTCACGCACCTTATCAACGTCCGCGCGGGCATCGGTAATAGCGAAGGTCGCCGCCGGAGAGGGCTTTGCCGCTTGGCGTGCGGCGGCGGAATCGGCGTGGCGCGCGGCGCGTGCGATACTCGCGGCGTCGCGTCCTTCTTCGCGGTCTTTCATTGTGCGTCGCCACATTTCGCGCATCGCCGTGAAGCGTGCGACGAGTGAGTTATAACGAAAGCGTTGTGCGAAGGTGAAGGAGCGGTCATCGGCAAGACGTTTAATCATTGTCTCGACGCGCGAACGTGTGTCAACCGGCGGGCGGCGCGTGGCGTTGTTGAAATAAATGTCATACTCGATTTTCAAACGCCGTATGTCTTCTTCGAGACGTGATAATTGTTCATCAGTTTGCAAAGGCTGGTCACGCGAATTTTCATCGAACGCGCGTGCTTGCGTCTGGCGCGACGATTGTGCGTTGCGGTTAAACCTATTGTCGCGTGCGGACACTTGTGGGTTGTCTCCTTGAAAACTATAACGATATGAAGTAAGCGAAGTGGGATGATGGGAGGGCGGGAAGCCTGCGTCACAAACCGTGCCGACGCGAAGCCTGTCAAAGACTCTAGTCGGCGGTAGGCAGTCGTGTCAACGTAATAATTTTCGCACTTCAACAAAAGCCGTGATGCATTTACGCATTAGTTATCCATGCGAATCAAGGATTAAGTATGTCCTGTCTTTAGCTGCGGCAGCAGCGATGAGACGGTAGCCCACAGTGAAGCGCGAGCGTAACTGTGGGAAAGAACGGTAGAAAGAGATTTCCAGCTACGGTAGTAGCGGCAGAAATCAGGCGGAAGCAATCTCATCGGGTTATCTTACGCTGCTACCGCAGCTGGAAATCTTGGCATCGCTTAAACCCACAGTTACGCCTTGCTTCACTGTGGGCTACCGTCTTGCCGCTACTCCGTAGCTCATGAACATAGCAATCGAAGTCCTTACTCTTGGTTCGCATTATCAATTGGCTTCATCGAAAATCAAATATGACTTCCGAAACTCTTTCGCCGTTACGCTTGTTGCCTTCCGTTGATGCCTTGCTTCACGCGGTGGAAGACGACAAAGGGCTTTGTAATTTCAGTCACGCACAGATGACGACGCGCGCCCGCGAAGTCGTCAACTCGATGCGCGACGAACTGCGCTTCAATGCCGGAGTCAGCCGTCAACTCGCGGTTTTACACTCGCCAGACAACGCTGCCGATGTTGATGAAGCGTGTCGGCTGTTTTTACTGGAAGAAGCCAGCCGGAGACTTCGCGCCGCGATGCAAAACCTTTCGGCAAACGCATTGCGGCGGGTCATCAATGCGACGGGCGTGGTGCTTCACACCAACTTGGGACGCGCCCCGCTTGCCCCTTCCGCGCGCGAACGCATCGCACGCGAAGCCGCACTGTACTGCACGCTTGAATATGATCTAACAACGGGCGAACGCGGGCGGCGCGGCGGGCGCGTCGAAGATTTGCTGTGCGAACTGACCGGAGCGGAAGCCGCATTCGTCGTTAATAACTGCGCGGCGGCGACGCTGCTTGTCCTCGCCGCGTTAGCCCGCGAAGGCGAAACGATTATCTCACGCGGCGAACTCGTCGAAATCGGCGGCGACTTTCGCATCCCCGATGTGATGCGCGAATCTCGCACCGTGATGATTGAAGTCGGCACGACGAACCGCACGCACATCGAAGATTATGAGCGCGCCGTTACCGACCGCACACGACTCATCGCCCGCGTTCATCCGTCGAATTACCGCATCGTCGGCTTTACTCACACGCCCACAATTCCCGAACTCGCTGCCCTGTGCCGCGCACGCGGCATCACGCTTTATGAAGATGCCGGAAGCGGCGCGCTGATGGATTTAAGCGTTTATGGTTTAAGCGGCGAACCCGTGATTCCGCATTCAATCGCCGCCGGATGCGACGTTGTTTCCTTTAGCGGCGACAAACTTCTCGGCGCGTCGCAAGCCGGAATTATCGTCGGACGCGAAAGTTTGATTAACCGCATACGCCGCACGCCGCTTGCCCGCGCCTTGCGTTTGGATAAACTCTCACTCGTCGCCCTCGAAGCGACACTTGAGATTCACGCGCGCGGTACAGCGATGCGCGACGTTCCCGCGCTTCGCATGATTGCCACAACGCAAGCCGAAATCAAACTTCGCGCCGAAGCTTTCATACACAACTTTCAAAGCCACACCGAATCACACATCAAACTTGAAATCATCGAAGGCGTGTCAGCCGTCGGCGGCGGCTCCGCCCCGACCACACATCCGCCGACCGCCCTCATCGCCGTTTCGCACGCAGAACTTTCACCCGTAAATCTTGCCGCGCACCTTCGCGCAAACTCTCCGCCCGTCATCACGCGCATCATCGAAAACCGCGTCGTCCTCGATTTTCGCACCGTCGAAACGGACGAAGAAAACGAAGTTCATCACGCTCTGTGTCTACTTTAAGGTTTTAAGTTTCGACTTTCGACTTTCAACTTTCCCCTTGCTTTCCCGCCCGCCGCTTTGTATAAACTTTATAGGCGATTGCGCTTCCTTAGCGTCGCCTTCCCGCCCTACCGTATTTTTCCTGCCCGACTCCATTCCTTTTTCGCTCACACCCCAAAGTCTTGAAAACTTCTGTTGCGGACTCCGCTTTCTCAATCAAAAAACTCTGCGTCCCGCTTGTGCTGGCGACGTGTCTGCCCGCCTTCGTGCTGTGGCTATGGACGACCGGCTGGCTTGAATCGCTTCACGCGGTGTTTATCTGGCGGCGCGGTTTCGAGCGTGTGATGCCGCCGGGCTTCGCGCCTTTGGCTGGCGCGTGTCTCGCGTTTGCCTTCATCACCGCTCTCGTTGTGCAAAAGCAGGGGGCGCGCCGCACGCTGATTTATTTCACCGTGTCGCTCATCGCACTGTGCGCGGCAAGCTTCGGAGTATCTCGGTTCGCCGGATACGATATAGGTTTTGTGCCGCTCGTGCTTTCAATCGTCACGACTTTTATCGGTGTGCATTTATGGCGCGTGTGGAGTTTGGACGCGAACTTGAGTTCCGACATTGAACGTGCGGTTAAACGCAGTAGTGATTACACAGGAACTATGCGGCGTGAGGCTTCGCTCGATACGGGTTTGCATCTGCTTCAGATGATGCTCGGTTGCGATGAAGCCGTCGTCTATCGCTTCGATGCGCGCGGGCATTTGATTCCGGCGGCGCGTCTGCGACTTGCGGGCAGCAACGAACATATTGATACCAACGGGCGACCGGAGCGCAACGCGGAAGCCGCCAATCATGCGTGGCGCGAAGGCGTGCGGCTGTGCGAAACCGCAATCCGCAAAGGCGAGTTTCAGGTTCTTCACACAAAGCAAATCGTCCACACGGCTTCACCACAAGCGACGCCCGACATGCCCGATGAATACATCGCCGCGTCGTCAAAGCCGACACACGCGGCGCGCGTCGCCGCTCCTCTCTCCACAGATGAACGCATCGTCGGTGCGTTGCTCGTGAGTCTCCCGCAAGGTTTTAATCCTGATGACCGCACGTTGCTCGAAGCGACGGGCAGCCAACTCGCGCGCGATTTACAACGCGACGGATATGCGCGCGACACCGCCCAACGTTCGCTGCTTCCGGCATGTCTTTCGACAACCGCGTCGCAAAAACGTGTGACCGGATTCAATCTCATCAACGGCAAACTGCTCGAAGCATCTTTTCCAGCACACGCACTCGACGCCTCTGACAGCGGTTATGCCATCGCGTCACTTGACGGGCAACTGGCGTTCGTTAATCAGGCGATGCGAAACTTTGCCGACATAGACCGCGCGACACTCGCCAAGTTCGATCTGTTTCAACTGCTCGACCGATTCCGTTCACACGCCTTTGACGAACCCGTGATTGCCGTCCGCCGCGTGATGCAAACCGGCACGGAATACACGCGCGAACTCTACTTCACCGAACGCGACCAGACCCTTTCCTTTCGCATTCAACTCGTCACCGATACGGCGGCACAGCATCAACACCACCCGATGCCTTCGACCACCGTTTCACCGAACGCTTCACGCGCTCCGTTGTGTCTCATCGTCACCGTCCACGACGTTTCGCAAATGAAAGAACACGAACGTCTCCGCAGCGATATGGTAAGCCTCATGTCGCACGAACTGCGAACCCCGATTACATCCATCAACGGCTTTGCCGAACTGCTGGCGGGCGATGAAAACTTACCTGCGGATGCACGCGAATTTCTGACAATCATCAGCAACGAATCGCAAAGACTTTCGCGCATGATTGATAATTTCCTTCTCGTCACACGCCTCGAACAAGGGGATAAACGACACGGTTCAAAATCGCCTTTACTGCTTGATGACGTGGTGCGCGAAACCATCGCGCAGATGCAGCCGACCGCGCGCCGCAAACGCATACGGCTTGTCGAACGCAGCGTGACGCGACTGCCGCCCGTCATCGCCGACCGCAGTTTGATTATGCAAGCCGTTCAAAATCTTGTTGACAACGCGATAAGGTACAGCCCCGAACGCACGACCGTTTCCATCGGCGCGGAACTCGATGCGGAAGTCATTCGCATCTCGGTCGAAGATAGAGGTTACGGGATTCCGCCGGAAGATTTGGACCGCGTGTGGGAAAAGTTTTTCCGCGTCGTGCGCGAAGGCGAAGACAAGGACGAGGAATCAACCGGCTTGGGACTTTCATTCGTCCGCGAAGTCGTCGAACAACACGGCGGAGCGGTCGGCGTCGCATCGCAAATCGGGCGCGGCTCACGCTTCCACTTCACGCTTCCGCGTGTGTAAAAAAATTCTTTTCAGTTATCTTTGAGTACATTGGAAATTAAGTTATTTGAATTGCCTCCAGCTTTAGCTGGAGGATAGCGAATAACAACAATTCCGCTTTAGCCAAATGATTTCGGCTAAAGCCGGACATATTTGAAACCTTGTCCACTAGCTGAAGCTAGTGGCAATTCAAAAATAACAACCCAAAAACTCAAGTTACAGAGTATTGAGTTTGGAAATCGAAAAGGTGTTTCCGCATTTTAAGATCATCGGCTTTTAGGCAAGCAGCGCGTCCGCGTCCAAAGTGATGTCGGGTAGGGTGACGGAAATCAGGGTTTCTCCCCGTTTGATATACACTACTTTCGTATATGCGCCGTTTGCGGGTTCGGTGTAAATCTCGATGCGTTCTTCGATGAGATTGATAAGCCAGAACTCGCGTATTCCGGCGCGCGCGTAAAGCGGCAGCTTTGTTCGTCGGTCGTATTCGAGCGATGAATCCGCAACCTCTATCACCAGCAACACATCGGCGGGACGCGGCAATTGATGACGATAAAAATCGTCGCGGCGTGTGAGCAGTGCGATGTCGGGTTCGGGTTCGGACAAGTCATCAAGCTGAATCGGGTTCTGAACACTGACGATATAACGTCGCTTCGATTGTTCCGTTAATGATTCGGCGAGTAGATTCACGCGCGAAGCGTGACGCCTTCCAAGTGCTGCCATCTCGATTATTTCTCCTTCGATAAGTTCGACGTGTTCGTTCTCCGGCAAGATTCCGGCTTCAATCATCCGGTCATACTGGGCGACGGAAAGCGTGTATGTGGCGGCGGCGATTCGATTTCGCGCGGGTGATAACGGCGGCGCGGCGGGCAGCGTGGAGACGTGCGAAATTTCGTTCTTGGAGTCTTCGATAAGCGGCTCGTCAATCAATTGCGACATGCGTTTTGCTCCCTATAATTCGTGGTAAATACCTTGCCTCATCCGGCATCATAGCACGCACGGCGAAGCGTGTCGGACAGGTTGAAATTCGATTGCCGCGTGCGGTTGGCGCGTGATAAGTTGGCGCGCCTGAAAGGTCGGTAGTGAGGTGATATTTATGAGTTTGCGCGAATCAAAAATAGCGACACCGATTTTCTATCCTGAATCGGATGGTGAACCAATGGCTGAAACCGATACTCACCGTAAATTGATGATGGAATTGATTTACGAATTGGAAGCTTTTTTCCGTGATAAATCCGACGTGTATGTTTCCGGCAATCTGATGTTTTACTACGCCGAAGGCAACCCGCGAAAGTGCATCGCGCCCGATGTTTTCGTGGTGCGCGGAGTCGGCAATCATCCACGCCGCACGTTCAAGTTGTGGGAAGAAAAACATGCTCCCGAAGTCGTCTTCGAGATTTCATCAAGGCAAACGTGGGGTGATGACTTACAGCGAAAATGGCAGTTGTATCAGCAAATCGGCGTGCGCGAATACTTCATCTTCGACCCTGAATACGACTACCTTTTCGAGCCGTTGGTGGCGTACCGTTTGGAAGATAATCAGTATGTGCAGTTGGAAATCGCGGACGGGCGCGTCGGCAGTGAGGCTTTGGGTTTAGAACTTGTGGATACGGGCGAGACTCTGCGGCTTTACAATCCGCAGACCGAACAATTTTTGCCGACCGCAATGGAAGAAGCCGATGCGCGCCGTCAGGCTGAAGAAGCGTTTCGTTCAGAAGCCGATGCCCGCCGTCAGGCTGAATCGGAAGTCGCGCGGTTGCGCGCCGAAGTGGAACGGTTGCGCCTCGCATCAAACGGTGATTGACATCAATCTTGCGGGCGGTTAATCGTGCCGCGACATGTCGCCGCTTGGCAGTGACAGCGTTTGCTATCGGAGTGATAAGTGTAGCCGTAGTCAACCGTGATTTCAGAACCCGCCTGAATGTCGCAACGGGCGATGAAAAGTATGTGGTTGTATATGATACGCATGAAGGCGTTGGGTTCGCACGAATGATTGATGTAGGCGGTCGCGTTGCCGCCGACGCTGCCGTCCAAACTCCAATACGAATCAATCGCGCAGATACGCAAATGCCGTCGCCCGCGCGAACGGATGACGGCTTCGTCGTCGGTGATAATTTCGCCCGTATACTCCGCGATTTTGTGACGGCGCGTGAAATCCTTAACCGCGAAACACCCCTTGCCTTCGATGGCAGACGGACGAACCTCTAAACCTTCGACGAGTTTGAATTTCATGACGAGCGGTCAGTGGAGTGGTGAGTGGTCAGTGGTCAGTGGTCAGTGGTCAGGTAGAGCATGAAATTTTTGATTGGGATATCAAGCATAAAGTTGAATATCAATGAGCGCGGTCTTTGTTTGTTTTTACTGTCTACCACCTGCTGCTTTGCTTTTACTGACCACTGACCACTGACCACTGACTACTACTTCCTCTGAAACGTGCGCGCGATAGTGTCCGTTTGATTGCGGATGCGTGAAAGTTTGTCGCGCAAGCCCGTGAAGTGAAGCGTGTAAATCGTGCGCGGGTCGGCTTGCAGATAATAGACACGTCCGGTCATAGGCTTGCCGCCCGCCGTATATTCATATGAAGAAACCACGCCCGTGAGCCGCCCGGAGAACGCTTCTTCTTTGCCTCTGACGAACGCGGAACGAAAGCGCAAGGTTTGGTCTTGGTCGCGGAATGAGAGTTCGCGCGGCGTCGTTCCGGCTTCGACTGTTTCCTTACGCACACGCAAGTAACCGTCCAAACGGTCGCCATAAACAAACTCGACCGTCTGTTTGAGCGCGTCACCGCCGCCCGTTTCGCGCCACGTTACGGAGGGCAACTCGAACGTGTAATCGGAAGCGGAGTTGGTATAAGCGGTTGTTTGCGCGTTCGCAGTTTGGGTGAATACGGCGATGACGACAGCGAACAGGCACAGAACGAAGGCAGCCGATACGCGGCGCATCATTACCGAAAATTCTTTAATAACGAAATTCATAGCGCGGACTTACTCCTTAAAACTCTGATAAAACGATGACTTCAAAACTTTGATGCGAAAGATTGTGATGCGCGTTCGGCGGCGTGGTGTTGGTTGACAACCGAAAGTCTCTGTTTCGTTTATGCTTCGGCGAGCGCGTGGCGTTGCGCGACGAGAATTTCTCCGATTCCTTTTTCGGCAAGCGTCAATAGTTCGTCCATCTCAGCGCGTGTGAAAGCGGCGCGTTCCGCCGTACCTTGAACTTCGATAAAGCGGTTGTCGCCCGTGCCGACGATGTTCATATCCGTTCCGGCGTTCGAGTCTTCATCGTATTTCAAATCGAGCAACGCGCGCCCTTCAACCATGCCGACGCTAATCGCCGCGACTTCACCCGTCAGAGGTGAGCGCGTCAGGCGACGTTCCGCGACGAGGCGGCGACACGCGAGGGCGAGGGCGACATAAGCCCCTGTAATGGATGCCGTGCGCGTTCCGCCGTCGGCTTGCAGCACGTCGCAGTCAATCATGATTGAACGCTCACCCAACTTCGATAAATCAACGACGGCGCGAAGCGAACGCCCTATGAGACGCTGAATTTCGTGCGTCCGCCCCGAAGCTCCGCCGCGTGTAGATTCGCGCGCGGTGCGTTGCGTCGTCGCGCGCGGCAGCATCGCGTATTCCGCCGTCACCCAACCGCGCCCGGTGTTACGCAGGAAAGGCGGCACACGTTCTTCGAGCGAGGCGGTGCAAATCACGCGCGTCTGTCCCATTTCAATCAACACCGAACCTTCGGCGTAAGGCATCGAATTGATTATTAAACGAACGGGGCGCAGTTCGTCGCGGCGGCGTCCGTCGGTTCGCAAGAAAGATTTTTCACTCGCACTTTCGCTGGTAATTAGCGTTGTAATTGAAGTCATAAGTTTAGGGTCACATTTGTTTTAACTGTTGCCTGAAGTGTTTGATGTAATGCCTTTGGTCGGGTCGCGCGAAGTGTTCGACGGCATTGCACAACGCTAATCCGGTCGCGCTGTCGCCGAGTTCGTAACAGGCTTGGATGAGATTCAAACCTGTTTCCGCTCCGTGTTGCGCCGCGTCGTAAAGCGGCAGAATCAAGGCTTTGACTTCCGCCGCGTAACCGTTATTTACAAGGTCGCCGGAAACCATCTGAAGCGAACGCGCGTCGCCTTCGGCTTTTTCAATCACTTGATGATAAAGCGTTAATGACTCCTTGATTTCATGTTGTTCAAGATGTCGGCGCGCCAGCCATATTTGCGGACGCCAACTCGCGGGCAGTTGCGCCGCCCGCTCCATCGCCCGATAAAAGCTTTGCGCCCCGTCGCTCTCTAAATGAATCTCGCCCCACCAATCCAAGCCTTCATCCTGATTCGGATCAATCGTCAAGGATTTCCATAACAGGTCACGCGCCGCGTCGCGCTCGCCCATCTCACCGAAAACCCGCGCCAGATGCGACATCACGCGGCTTGAATCCGGTTTGACTTCGAGGAATTTTTCAAACAACAAACGGGCTTCCACGAGTTTGCCGCTTCGGGCGAGAACCGCCCCAAGCGTCACAGTTGAGCGTTCGCGGTCGGCATCAATCTCATAGAGACGTTGCGCGGGCGCGACGGATTCCGCGATGAAGCCGTCACGCAAGGCATTCAGGATTGCGAGATTCAAGTTTTCCGCATCATCGTGCGCGACGCGGAAACTTTCTGCGAGAACACTCACGCGGTACTCGTCACGCGGGATAAGCACGCGCTCGCCCTGCTCATCAAGCACGCTAATCATCTCGCCCGTATTATCGGTTTGGCGGTTAATCATAGAAAGTCGGCTGAACTATTTTGAACCTTTCGCGCCTCATCTTTTGAGACTATCTTGTCCCCAAACTTCGACGGCTTCAAGCACGCGCGGGGCGACACCCAGAAAGCGTTCCGCGACGCGCGCGAAACGCTCCGCCGCGTCAGTCACATAAAAGTGGTCTAAGTCGTCGCACAAACGACGCACATGCACGTCACTCTCAACTTGCTTCGTCGCATCGCTCATCATCGCATCTTCACCCCGCGTGGCGCGACTTTCGGCATCCACACGGCGGGCGAGATTATTGCTTTCCAACAACGCCGCGACCGATGCCGCTGCCGCCGCGCCAGAATCAATCAACTCCACATCCGCACCCATCGTTTCCGCTACCACACCTCGCAAAATCGGGTAGTGCGTGCAGCCAAGCACGAGCGTGTCAACCTTCGCGTCGCGCAACGGAGCGAGGTACTTTTCCGCGATGATGCGCGCGACTTCACCGTCGGCTTCGCCTTCTTCGGCAAGCGCGACGAACAGCGGACACGCCGCTTCCGTGACCGTGATTTGACCGTCTTCGCGCGCATCTTTCGTATCCTTCGCGTATTGGGCGTGGCGCGTAATCGCGTGCAGGTAAGCGTGACTTTTGATTGTCGCTTCGGTCGCAATCACGCCGATGCGCTTGTGACGCGACGCCGCGATTGCCGCCATAGCTCCGGGTTCAATCACGCCGACGACTGGCACATCAACACTACGCTCAATCGCGGGCAGGGCGAGTGCCGACGCCGTATTGCACGCGACGATTAACATTTTGATGCCGTGACGCTGGAGAAACCTTGCGTTCTCAATCGCGTATCGTTCGACGGTGGCAAGGGACTTTGTACCGTAAGGCACACGCGCCGTATCGCCTAGATAAACGAAACGCTCAAAGGGCAAATGTTCGTGCAATGCCTGATAAACGGTCAAACCGCCGACGCCGCTATCGAAGATGCCTATGGGAAGTTTGTCGCTCATGAATGCTTTGGGTGCGCGGTTAAAATCACGGAAGCCGCGAAGTATAGGCAACCCATAGGCAACATCGCAATGCAGTGTCACGCGCAAGCATTGGCGCGCAGACGGTTTGAGGCGGGAGCGATGATGCTGTTAAACTCTCCGATTCTCGTTTGACGGAAATTGTGAGGAGAGACAATGACAGACCGTTCCACCGCTTTCGTATCGTTTTTAACACATCAAGACACCGCCGCGTGGCAGGGTACGCTTGACGCACTCAGCCCCGACATACACGAAGTTGACCGTACCGCGACACGCATCTGGTTTCACTTCTTTCCGCTTGATCTGTTTCTCGCCCTCGAACAATCGAACG
>JBGTMR010000185.1:0-3212 GCA_041743485.1 Pyrinomonadaceae bacterium | reverse complement strand
TCGGTTGACATCGCGCGTGAAGCGACGTTGCGCGCCGATTTGATGGAGATGCGAAAGACGATTGACCGTTACACGGCGGACAAAGGCGAACAACCGCCTTCGCTTCAAGCACTCGTCGAAGCCGGATATTTGCGCGAGATTCCGGTTGACCCGATGACCGACCAAGCCGATTGGTATGTCGAGATGGGCAACGACGCGACCATTTCCAAAACCGCGAACGGCGTCAAAGATGTACGCAGTTCATCCGGTGAAACAGGCTCGGACGGGCGATCTTACAATGAGTGGTGAAATGAACTTCAGTTGTCAATCTAAACGCAGCATTACCGCCGCGAATGAAAAACGCGCCATGCGCTTCTTTGTGTTTTATCTGACCACTGACCACTGACCACTCTTGACATGCCTTCAAATCCGCTTCATCGCTTTATCGCCGCCCCGCTTCCGCCTTTCGCTTTGAGTCTTTCGGATACGGGCGCGAGTGTCGTCGAACTCGCGCGGCGGCGCGGCGTCTATACCATGCCGCGCGCCGGAACGGTCGGGTTGCCGCACGAAGCTTTGCGTCCGAACTTCGATGAAACGAATATCTACGAAGCGGATGAACTCGTCGCGGTTCTCACCGAACTCATCAACAGCACCGGACTCAATCGCCGCAAACGATGGTCAATCGCTTTACCGGAAGCCGCGACGCGCACCGCGATTCTGACTTTGGAAAGCGCGCCCGCGTCACGCTCCGAACGCGACGAAATGTTGCAGTGGAAAATCGAACGCGCGTTCGGTTCGCGCTCCGAAGATTTGCGCGTCTCGCATGAACGACTCGCCAGCGACGAACGTGGACGCACGCGCTTTCTCGCCGCCGGAGCGCGCCGCGAAATTCTCACCGAATACGAAGCATTATTCGCACGGATGAATTTACAAGCCGGACTGATGTTGCCCGCGCATCTCGGTGAAGCGCGATGGTTGATGAGCGATGTTAATTCAAAAACGGTGATGCGCCCCGACGCACCCGACGCGCTTCTCGTCAGTTCGCACAGTCAGGGATTTACGGCGATGATTTTGCGCGGCGGCATACCGCTTATCGTCCGCAGTATCGTTTGCGACGAAGAAGCACGCCCCGATGAATTTTACCGCTTGATGCTTTTCTACCGCGACCGTCTCACGCACGCGACCAAGACGGACAGCACGCATGATAAAGCGCACAGCGAATTGCACAGCGAACCGCATCACGAAACGCCGCACAGCGATTCGCGCGACGAATCGCACACGGACGACCCTGCCGGAAACCTGCGTCAAATCTTCATCACCGGCGATGCTCTCGACGAAGCGCAAGCCCGCGATATCATTCACGAAACCCTTGCTGCCGACCCGCACACACTGCGTCCCGAAGATGTGCGCCTCGCCCTGCCCGCGACCGACCTGACTTTTACCGACATCGCCGCCGCCGCCGGACTCGCGGCAATGGCATGGAGGTGAGAAGCAGTGGTCAGTGGTCAGTGGTCAGTGGTCAGTGGTCAGTGGTCAGTGGTCAGTATCGGCAATAATGTAAGACGCACCCCAACGTCAGCAGACGCCAAGTAGTCAAGAGGTGAGCGGTAAAACAACTTCTGACCGACCACTGACCACTGACCACTGACCACTGCTTCTTGAAACTTCCCCGCGCCGTGTCGCGTAACAAAAAGCAATCGCGGGATGTCGGTGAGTTATGCGACAAAAAGTTATGAATAGTATCGCGCTTAATTCAAAATTCGAGCGGTCTGCGTTGACGGACGGCGACCTTGTGGCGCGTTCGATTGACGGCGGCGAAGATGATTTCGCGGAACTCGTGCGGCGGTATCAACGCCCTATGGTTTCCTATATTTATCGTATGACGGGCAACTACGAAGCCGCTCTCGATTTGACGCAGGATGTCTTCATCAAGGTTTATAACTCGCTTGCCAGATACAGTTCGGAGTACAAATTTTCGACATGGATTTACCGCATCGCGCACAACGCGGCGATTGATTATTTGCGGCGACACACAACGCGCGAACAGAGTTTGATTACGGAGCGCGACGGCGAAGAACGCCACATGCCGCTTGAGAGTCAAACCCTTTCGCCGCAAATCGAAAGCGAACGCGCCGAACGTCGCTCGGAAATCGAAATGGTCGTGCAAGGTTTGCCGGATGCGTATCGTGAACTCATCCTGCTCCGCCACGCGCACGATATGAATTACGACGAAATCGCCGGAGTCACGGGCTTGCCGCTCGGCACAATCAAGAATCGAATTTTCCGCGCGCGTGAAATCATGCGTGCGGAATTTTTGCGTCGCGGGATTGACGGCACGTAAGAATCGCAAATTTTGATGAACACCATAGGCACACAAATTTGTCCGCACGCCGAAGCCGTCGCCGCGTACCTCGACGGTGAAATGGAGATGCGCGCCGAAAGCGAATTTGAAAGCCACTTCGCCGTGTGCGATTCATGCCGCGCTTCGCTCGCCGCGCAACGTCTGGTTTTGTGTTCGCTCGCCGCGACGTTCGGAGCGGAGCGCGACATGCCTTTGCCGCGAGACTTTGCGCGCATCGTCACGGCGCACGCGCAGAACGACATGGGCGGTGTGCGTCGTCATGCGGCTCGGTTCAACCGTCAAACGATACGGCACACGATACGGGGAAACGCGGTGCTTGTTATTGGCGTCATGATATTGATTGGCGTCGCGGCATGGGCAGTGGCAGATGCGGTTGTTAATAGTCAGGCGTGGCGGGCAGTGAGCATCGTGGGCGAGATGGTCGGGCGTGCGATGCGCGATGCGGCGGTGTGTTTCGCGTTTGTGTTGCGCGGTGCTGACGAACTCGTGTTAGGTGGTGTGTCGCCGCGTTTCGCCGTGTTCGGTTGGATGTTGTTCGGTGTCGCGGTCGGGTTGTTGTGGCTGTTCGTGCGAAGCTACCGCGTGCCGCGCGACGGGGTTTCACAATTTCTTAATCGTCCGTCTTCACCGACCGACGGCGACGTTCCGCTTTTCGATTAAAATCACTCGCCTTTTATCCGCCGTTATCTTCACCGTGCCTTCACCTTTGATTTCATTTCAGCCGTTCCGCCCGCTCGCTTATCCGACGATGTGCGATGTGGCGATGTTGGAACGATGGCGGCAGGGTTTGTTGTGCCTCGTCGCCCTGTTAATAATCGGCGTATCCGCGCACGCGACTTACGGTTCGATGCAAATCGAAGTGACGACGGGC